>URZJ01000043.1 GCA_900552395.1 uncultured Collinsella sp.
ACAGCCTGCCGCCCTTCCAGGTGTACTGGAGCTGGGAGATCTTCGTGAAGTGTGCCGTGGTTCCCGCCGCCGCGCTCATCCTCATCACGCTGGTGGGCCTGCTTCGCAAGATGGGCAAGACGCCGTTGCAGTTCCTTCGTCACGAGGCGAGCGGCAAATCGGGCACCAAGCGCGGTCTGCGGCTGCCGGAGCGCATGGGCTTTGTCTCGCGCTTCCGCCTGCGCGTCTTCCTGCGCAACCTGGGCAACTTCGCCACGCTCTTCGTGGGCATTGCGTTTGCCTCGCTGCTGCTGCTCTTTGGCCTGGCGATTCTGCCCACGATGACGCACTACGCGGACAACCTCGAGACGAGCCTGGTCGCCGAGCACCAGTACACGCTTAAGGCTCCGCTGGAGCTCGAGGGCACTGCCGAGGAGCGCGAGCAGTGGTCGGCACTCGAGCGCTTGCAGTCGGTTGACGGCGCGCTGCTTTCCGCCGCCCAGGATGCCGATGACGAGCTTGACGACGCGGCCGATGCGGCGCAGGCGGCGACCGATGCCGCGACTGCATCTCCGTCTGCCGAGAGCTTGGCCGCGGCGCAGGATGCGCTTGCCAAGGTCCAGGACAAGAAGGATGCGCTCTACGCGCGCCTTGACGATCTTGCCGATGCCCTCGGCTGCAACCGCGACGAGGCTATCGACCTGATCGACAAGGCCTCTAAGATCGACACCGACAACGATGACATTCACCCGGTTAACACGACCGACAACGGTGCGACCAAGATTGCACAGGCCGAGAAATACGCTGTCTACCAGCTGCAGTACGATCGCGGCGACGGAAACGGCGAGGAGACAATTTCTGTCTACGGCATCTCGGCAAGCTCGCGCTACTGGAAGGGTCTCAACATCGGCGACGGACACGTCGTCTTTGGCGGCGGCCTGCTCGATAAGTTTGGCTGGAGCGAGGGCCAGAAGGTCACACTCAGCGATAAGTACGAGGGCGAGCATTATTCCCTTGAGTACGCGGGCAAGGACTATGCCTGGGGCTCCAAGTCGGACATGAATATCTATATGAGTATCGATGACTTTAACGAGCTGTTCGACAACGATGCCGCCTACTTTAACGGCTATGTGAGCGACGAGAAGCTCGACCTCGACGCGCGCTACTTTGCCGGCGACACCACGCCCGACGACATGCGCGCCGTGGGCGACCAGTTCATCGGCATGATGAGCAAAATGATCGGCATGATGGTCGGGCTCGCGGTGTTTATCTTCCTGCTGTTTATGTACCTTCTGACCAAGGCCGTGATCGACCACAGCGCCCGTTCGATCAGCTATATGAAAGTCTTTGGCTATCGAGATAGCGAGATCTCGCATCTGTACATCCGCTCGATCACGCTGTGCGTGGCGGCGTCGCTCGTGCTGAGCCTGCCGGTGATCATCGGCTCGCTCACGGCCATCTTCCGCTCTATGCTGCTCGCCTATAACGGCAATATCGAGATTTACGTGCCGACCTGGTCCATGGCGGCATGCGTCGGCATTGGCTTTGCGACCTACCTGGTCGTGGCGTTGCTACACACGCGCTCTATCAAGCGCGTCAGCCTGGCCGAGGCCCTCAAAGTCCAAGAGTAGTCATCGGGGACGTTCTTAAACGACTAGCCATTGGGGACAGTCTTTGCCGATTCGCCGGCTCGCCGGCCGGGCTGGCAAGGACTGTCCCCAACTGCCGGAAGGGAGGCACTCATTTAAGTCCGTCCCCAATGAGTGGTTTCAGTCATTTAAGTCTGTCCCCAATGAGTGCCTAACGACTCGGTGTTGCGCTTGACTTCGACCCTACTTCAACGGGTACCATCCTCTTATGTCTGTAACGCCATATAGACCGAGGGGATAGATATATGACCGCAACTGCACCCGCAGCACCCGCTAAGGTGTACTTCACCAACCTGCGCACTCATGCTCGCGAGAGCCAGCTCGACAAACTCAAGCGCCTCATTCGCCGCGCCGGTATCGAGCAGATCGACTTTGAGAACAAGTTCGTCGCCATCAAGATTCACTTTGGCGAGCTGGGCAATCTGAGCTTTTTGCGCCCCAACTACGCCCGCGCCGTCGCGGATGTCGTCAAGGAGCTGGGCGGCAAGCCCTTCCTCACCGACTGCAACACGCTCTATGTCGGTAGCCGCAAAAACGCGCTCGAGCACATCGATACCGCCTACCAGAACGGCTTTACCCCGTATGCCACGGGCTGCCAGATCATCATCGCAGACGGCCTCAAGGGCACCGACGAGGCACTCGTTCCGGTCGAGGGCGGCGAGTACGTGCGCGAGGCAAAGATCGGCCAGGCACTCATGGATGCCGACATCGTGATCAGCCTTACGCACTTTAAGGGTCATGAGCAGGCGGGCTTTGGCGGCGCCATGAAGAACCTGGGCATGGGAGGCGGCAGCCGTGCCGGCAAGATGGAGCAGCATGCCGCCGGCAAGCCGAGCGTCGATACTACCAACTGCGTAGGTTGCCGTGCCTGCGAGAAGATTTGCGCGCACAGCGCCATCACGTTTGACGGTACGCGTGAGCGCGAGCTTGCCAACGGCAGCACCCGCACGGTTCACGTGGCTACCATCGACCACGATCGCTGCGTGGGCTGCGGACGCTGCATTGCGGCGTGCAACCAGGACTGCATCAAGCCCGACTATGACGCCGCGGCCGACGTACTCAACTACAAGATCGCCGAGTATACGAAGGCCGTTGTCCAGGATCGCCCCAGCTTCCATATCTCGCTCGCCATGGACATCAGCCCCAACTGCGACTGCCATCCCGAGAATGACACGCCCATCGTCAACGACATCGGCATGTTCGCGAGCTTCGACCCGGTCGCCATCGACCAGGCCTGCGCCGATGCCGTCATGGCATCCGAGCCGCTGCCTAACACCGAGCTTACCGACAGCGCGGCCAAGATGGAGCATAACCACGAGCATTTGGAGGGCGAGCAGGCGCGCGACCCCTTCTGCATCACGCATCCCGACACCGACTGGCGCGCGTGCATCGCGCATGCCGAGAAGATCGGCCTGGGCACGAGCAAGTACGAGCTCATCGAGGTCAAGTAGCACCTAGCTATTGGACAAAACAAGCGCCTTTGTAGCGTTAGTTGAGCAAAAGCCGCCCGCGAGCACAAAGCTCGCGGGCGGCTTTTCGGAAGTGCTAGGGCGTCAGATAGATCAGTAAACCGTACTATTTGCCTAAAAATTCTCGTCGAGGAAGTCGTCGACCGTATTCCAGTAGAGCTCGGGGTCAACTTGCGCACTCTTGGCGTGGGTGGCGCCATGGATGGTGAGCTTTTGCTTGACCTTGCTGGCGCACGCGTCGTAGTTTTGGTCGAGCATACTGTACGGCACAAAGGTATCTTGATCGCCATGGATAAAGAGCATGGGGACCGTCGCGTGTTTAAGCTGCTCCACGCTGCTCGCCTTATGAAAGTCGTAGCCCGCGCGCACCCTGCACACCAGGTTCGCCACATCGAGCAAGGGGAAGCTGGGCAGGCCGAACACGTCCTTGAGCTGTGGGGAAAACTCGTCCCAAACACTCGTATAACCACAGTCCTCGATAATGCATTTCACGTTTGCGGGCAGAGATTCCCCCGCGACGTTCATAGCGGTTGCCGCACCCATCGACTCACCAAAGACCAGGATGCGCGCCTCGGGGTCAGCCTGAACGATTTGCTCGATCCATGCGACGATGTCGAGGCGCTCGGGCCAGCCCATGCCGATATAGTCGCCGCCGGAGCGCTCGTGGGCGCGGGCGGCGGGTGCGAGTACGTTCATGCCGCGGTCGTGGAAGCGCTTGACGTATCGGGCCATACCGATGGGCTCGTCGGTGTATCCGTGCAGGCAGATAGCGTAATCGTGCGTGCTCTCCGGGGCGGCAAAATACCAAGCGGCAAGCTCGGTCCCGTCGTCTGCGGTGAGGCTGCTGCTCTTGCGGTTTTCCTTAAACCATGCCCGCGCCTCGGTGTCCTCGGCATCCGGCTGTTCACCTTCTTTGTCGTTCTTGCTATCCTGCATCATCTTCATGGTGTACGGCGCTTGGGGGTTCAGGGCAAAGTCAAACAAAAAGTTGCCGGCAAATCCAAGCAGCGCGACGACGAGCACCAACGCAACAACGCCGGCTATCTTGAGCTTCCGATGGGGGTGTGCGCTTTGAGGCATTTACGGTTCTCCTTATAGATGTTAATACATCAACATTTAAAACAAGCGCATTATGGATGTTCGCCGTTGATGCGTCAACAAGCAAAGAATGGGTAAACAAAGGGACACGTATGGTGCAAATTTCGCACGTACCCAGACGCTTTGATATAGTGTTGAGAACTCTTTACATTGGAGGATGTAACCGGCATGTCCGATTCGAGCGACAGTTCTAAGCCGCGACCCAAGACCGCGGCCGTTCCACACTACACGGTGGGCGAGGAGATCATGAACTCCGTCACCCATGGTGTCGGCTGCCTGCTGGGTATCGCGGGCCTGGTGCTCCTGATCGTATTCGCTGCCCTGCGCGGCGGAGGCCCGGCCCACATGGCCGCGGCGATTGTCTATGGCGTCAGTATCATCCTCGAATACTTGGCCTCCACGCTCTATCACGCGATTCAGCCCGCGCGCGCCAAGCGCGTGTTTCGCATCATCGACCACAGCTGCATCTACCTGCTCATAGCCGGCAGCTATACGCCGTTTTGCCTCATCACGCTCGCAAACGACGGCGGCCCTATGCTGTTCTTTGCCGTGTGGGCCATCGCCATTATCGGCATTGCCCTCGAGTGCTTTATGCGCGAGCGTCAACCGCACTGGGTAAGTGGCCTGGTCTATCTGCTGATGGGCTGGCTCGTCGTCTTTAAGCTGCCCGAGCTCGTGTCGCTGCTCAACCCCGTGGCGCTTGCCCTGCTCGCTGTCGGCGGCGTGTGCTACACCGCGGGCGTGCCGTTCTACATCGCCAAAAACGTGCGCTATCTGCACAGTGTTTTCCACTTGTGGGTGCTCGCCGGCAGCATCTTCCAGTTCATGGCGGTGATTCTCTTCGTAATCTAGCGATCGCGTCTGTGCCCGCGGACCTATCCAAGCGGCCGCCGGGCGCAACTGCCCTATCCGTCACCTACGCTTACTACCCAACGTCCCGAATCTTGGAGGTTCGAGAAACTCCCGATGGACATAACCATCTCCCTTATCACCACCCTCGTTTTGACCCTCATCAACGGCTACTTCTCTATGTCCGAGATGGCTCTCACCACGGCTAAGCGCGCCGTGTTGGAGCACGATGCCGAGGAGGGCGATAAACGCGCCGAGCGCGCCGTCCAGCTCGCCGCCGATTCCGACCAGCTGCTCGCCACCATCCAGGTCGCCATCACGCTCGTGGGCTTTGCCTCGTCCGCCGTCGCCTCGACGAGCCTGTCCGACCCGCTCGCCACGTGGCTCATGAGCTTTGGCATCGCGCCGCTCTCCGCCATCGCGCGCGGCCTGGCGCCGGTCATCATCACCGTCGCGGTCGCCTTTGTGTCCATCGTGATCGGCGAGCTCGTGCCCAAGCGCATCGGCCTCGCTAACGCCGAGGGCGTATCCAAGCAGGTTGTGGGACCGCTCTCCGTGTTCCAAAAGATCGCCCGCCCGCTCGTGTGGCTGACCGGCGCCTGCTCCGACGGCCTGGCCCGCATCCTGCGCATCAAGAGCGCCGACGACCGCCAGAACGTCTCGGAGGAAGAGATCAAGTACATGGTCTCGGAGCAGGACGACCTGCTCGACGAGGAAAAGCGCATGATCCACGAGATCTTTGACCTGGGCGACACCGTGGCTCGCGAGGTCATGGTGCCGCGCGTGGACACCACCATGTGCGAGGACGACGAGACGGTCGCCGACGTGTTGTCCACCATGCGCCAGACCGGCTTCAGTCGCATCCCCGTCTATCATGAGGATCCCGACAACGTCGCGGGCATCGCGCACATTAAGGACCTGATCCAGCCCGCGCTCGACGGCAAGGGCGACCAGCCCATCGCCGACTTTTTGCGCGACGCCACCTTTGTGCCCGATACCAAGGACATCCTGCCGCTGCTGTCCGAGATGCAGACCTCGCACGACCAGATCGTGGTCGTCGTGGACGAGTACGGCGGCACGGCCGGCATCATCACCATCGAGGACATCGTCGAGGAGATCGTCGGCGAGATCGAGGACGAGTTCGACCCCGACAACAAGTACCTCACGCGCCTCTCGCGCCGTGAGTGGCTCGTCGATGGGCGTTTTTCGTGCGATGACGCGATTGAGCTTGGTTGGCCGCTCGAGGAAAGCGATGATTATGAGACCATCGCCGGCTGGATTTTGGAGCTTTGCGACTCGGTGCCCGACATCGGAGAGGTGTTTGAGGTCGCGGGGTACAAGTTTAAAGTGCAGTCGATGCGTGGCCAGCGCATCTCGCTCATTCGCGTGATCGCTCCGGCCGAAACCGATAAGAAGGATTCCGAGTCTTCGGTAGACGAGCCGACGACGTCGGGTGCGGGTTCCGCGAATCCGCACGACGGCGACGAGTAGGACAAGGAAGAGTAGGGGAGAGTTATGGCAGGCCTGTTCAACATCCTTAAGGTCACCGTCAGCGAGGACAAGATCTGCGCGCATGTGCTGGTGAACCCCGGCATGCCGCTCATGACCTCGGAGGACATCGAGGCCACGGCGCGCGTGTACTACCTGGTGCCCGCGATTGCCAAGCACCTGTGCCTGGGCGATTCCGGCCGCGAGTTCCAGGACTGCATGGGTCAGACCGAGCTCTGCCACCTGCTGGAGCACGTGACGGTCGAGCTCATGAACGAGACCGGTCTTGCCGGTAGCATCTCGTGCGGCCGCACGCGCGTAAGCGAGCATGACGAGCGTGTCTTTGAGGTCGAGCTTTCGTGCCCCGATGACGCACTGGCCATCGGTGCGCTGTCGTCGGCCACCTTTATGATGGACTGGGCGTACCTGCACGCCGACCAGCCTGCCCCCGACGTGGAAGGCACGGTCGCGGGCCTGCGCAACCTGGTGCTGGGCATGCGCGCCGAGGCCGAGGGCAAGGATCCTCACGAGGCCGTCGCTGCTGCGAACGGCGAAGATGCTGCCGAGGACGAGGGTGCTGACGAGGGCGATGTGCCGGTCGACGCCGAGCCCGTTGCCGATGCGACCGCCGAGCCCGTTCCCACCGAGCCCCAGGGCGTCCCCAACTTTGACGACGAACCCCAGGTGGCGATTGATACCGAGGGCGCGGTTGCCGAGAACCACGAGGCCTCCGCTGCCGTCTTTGGCGGTGCGGCGACGGTTCCGGCAGGACCTGCGCATGAGGGCGGCCTGCCGCTCGTGGACGGCGCCGGCGAGGACCCGGGTGCCACGGTGGCCATGCCGGCTATGCCTCAGGAGTAGGCCTACGCGTTTATCACCATCACGTACCTGCGCCTTTGCCGTACGCAGATGAGCGGAGCGGCAAGTGATGCGCTGCGGGTATAATGGACAGCATTCAAACGGTGGGCACCGACGTGCCCGCAGGAGAGGAATGATCATGGGTAAGACTTTCAGCTTTGTCTCCGGCGCACTTTTTGGTGCCGCTGCCGGCGCTATTATCGGTGTTGCTCTGGCCCCGCGCTCGGGCGCCGAGACCCGCGCCATGGCTGCCGATATCGCCAACGACGCCTGGGACAATATGCGCGACACCTACGAGCACAGCGCCGAGGAGGCCCGTGCTGCGGTGAATGACTTTGGCCCGATGGTCGACGCCAAGACCGACGACCTGCGCGCCAAGGTCGACCTGGCCCGCGAGCGCATGGACCAGCTGCGCGAGCAGCTCAACGACGCCATTTCGGGTGGCAACGTGACGCCTGCCGCCGACGTCGTGGTCGAGAACGCCGTCGAGGCTGATACCGAGGCTGCGGAGCCCTCGACCGAGGCATAATGCGCGCCGGGGATTTTGTCGGCGCCAAGATCTATCGCAAGCCTACCGAGGACAAGCGCACCAAAAAGGACGGCACGCCGCGCAGCCCTAAAAAGCTCGGAAAGATTCACTTTCCGGTCTTTACCCCGGGCGGTACGCGCGTGGTCGGCTTTATGGTCCGCCAGTCCGATATCGCGGGCATGATCGAGCGTCCCGATCGATTCGTAGCGCTCGACGCCATTGGTGTCTACGAGGGCGCCATTGCGGTCGATGACGTCAAGGACACGTACGATGCCGCCGCCGCCAAGCGCCTCGACATCAACCTGGACGATTGCATCATCTGGGTCGGTATGGACGTGCGCACGGAATCGGGCGACGTCGTGGGCTATTGCTCGGACGTCGAGTTCAAGCCGCGCTCGGGCATCGTGCAGGCATTCTATGTGACCGCCGGTGCTGCTTCGAGTGTTTTGGTTGGTGACACGCAGGTGCCGCCGACGATGCTGCGCGGCTACGAGAACGGCGCGATGATTGTCTCGGACGAGGTCAAGGCGCTCGGGTATTCGGGCGGCGCGGCCGCCAAGGCTGCCGAGGCCAGTGTCGTGGTGGGCGATAAGGTCAAGAAGGGCGCCAAGGTGCTCGATGACAAGGGATCGGTTGCCGTGGACAAGGGCAGTCGCGCACTGGGCAAGCAGCTCGGCAAGACGCGCGGCATGTTCAAGGCCTTTAAGGACGAATACCAAAAGGCGAGCGGAGGCTCGTCAAAAGCTACAAAATAGCGACGTACCAAATGATGGGAGGCAAGCCGGAGACCTGTTGCTCCGGCTTGCTGTGTTTATGGGGGAGGGCACATGCGCCAAAACGGATCCAACTTAAACGGGCGTTCGGGTGCGCGTCCGACGGCGCGCCGCGACCTGGGGCAGCTGCCCAGCGGTCAGCGCCGTCGCCGCCGTAAGCCCGGCGCGATGTACCTCAACCATAGCCGCGGGTTTAGCGACCGCAGCGCGCGCATCGGCAACGGGCGCTCGCCGCGCCGACCGTCCCGTCTGCCCTATGCGCTCATTGCCGTGGGCTGTGCGCTCGTGCTGTTTATCGCTGCCGTCGTGGGCTACGTCAACCGCAGCGTGGACGTGGAACTTAACGGGCAAAAGACCGCGGTGCGCGTGGGCTCTACGCTGCAGAATCTCATCGACGACCAGGAGTTGACCGATACCTACGACGCAGGCGACCTGCTGGCCGTCGATGACAGCGTGCTCAAGCGCCATGGCGGCGAAAAGCTGTCGGTTAAGGTGGACGGCAAGCGCATAAAACAGGGCAAATGGGATAGCCGCGAACTTGAGGGCGGCGAGAAGGTGACGGTCAAGGATGGCCGTAACACCTACGAGAAGCATGAGGTTCAGGCTACGGTTATCGAGCCCAAGCTCAAGGTCGAGGGCACGGGCGCTATCGAGTATGTGCAGACGTGGGGTGTCCAGGGCCGCTCGGAGGTGTGGGTCGGCGAGCAATCGGGTAAGACGCAGGACCGCGGCGAGGTTGTGCCCGCTACCGATTGCGTCGTTGCGTGCGCCAGCGTGGCGCCCAAGGGTAACGAAAAGTACGTTGCGCTGACGTTTGACGAGGGCCCGAGTGGCGCGACCAAGCAGATCTTGCAGGTGCTCAAGGAGAAAGGCGTCACCGCGACGTTCTTCCTGTCGGGCGATGCGGCCGAGGCCTCGCCTGCCACGGCCAAGGCGATTGTCGATGCCGGGTGCGAGATCGGATCCAACAGCTACAGCGACGATTCGCTCAAGGGTCAGGACCGTGAGACGGTACGCGAACAGATCACGAAAGGCACCGATGCGATTAAGTCGGCGACCGGCGTGAAGACGATGCTGCTGCGTGCTCCCTACGCTGCCTTTGACGAGCAAAACTGGATTGATGCGATGGACCTGGTCTCCGCCGTGGTCTCGTGGAATATTGACTCGGGCGACTGGCTGCTCAACGGTGCCGACGAGCAGGTCTCAACGGTGCTCGATTCGGTGACGCCGGGCAATATCGTGCTGCTCACCGATAGAGACGAATGCGCCGAGCAGACGCTCGAGGCGCTGCCGCAGATTATCGACGGTCTTGTCGCCGACGGATACAAGATCGTGACGCTCAGCGACCTGGTCAAGACGGACACATCGCTCAGCAAAAAGCTCACCTCGCTGACGAAGGTCACCATGCCCAAGGACGCCGTGTTCCCCCAACTTGCCGAGGACGATGACACCACAGAGTAGTCATTGGGTAGTCGTTTAAGAACGTCCCCAAGGGCTATGTCACGGATACGTCAGCGTTTGGTATGCCTGCAATGTGCAGCGCATAAATTCGATGCCGCAGGGCGATGCTGATGCTATAGTTACTGCGGTTAATGAGGGTCAAGAGAAAGGTTACAGGTGAAATCCAAACCTCGACCATACAGTCGATGACCCCATGCAGGTGCTTTTTGCGCATGCACGGGGTGTAGGCGTCGAGCGGCGTGCCGCCCGCGCATGCGTATACATATCCAGAAGCCCCCGGACGCCGCACATGCGGCCGCGTTCGGAGGAATAATGATGGGGAGCACCATTGAATTATCTGAGTGAGATGCTCAAATTGCCGGTCTTGGACGTCGACGGCGAAAAGCTCGGCGTGGTCAACGATTTTGGTATTGCTACCGGCGAAGTTTTTCCACACGTGACGTCGCTCGCGTTCCGCGGTCCCGGCAAGACGCCGTTTATGATCAGCTGGCGCAAATGGGTCGACCGTATCGACGAGACGGGCGTGTACCTTAAGGCGTCGGCCACCGAAATCCGTTTTTCGTACCTGCAGCCGACCGAGCTCTTGCTCGCACGCGACGTGCTCAACAAGCAGATCGTCGACACGCAGGGCATGAAGGTCGTGCGCGTAAACGACATCAAGTTTTCCATGTCGGGCGAAAATCAGCTGCGTCTGCTGGGTGCCGAGGTTGGCGCCCGCGGCTTGCTGCGCGCGATCAGCCCCACGCTCGAGCATGTTGCCGAGGGCTTTATGAAGCACCTGGGCAAGCCGTTGAGCGAGGATATCATCGCCTGGTCCTACATGGACCTGCTCGACCGCTCGACCAAGA
>URZJ01000044.1 GCA_900552395.1 uncultured Collinsella sp.
GTGGCCATTGGCCAGGACATCGATTCCAAGCCGTTTGAGGAGATGGGCATTGCCTGCAAGTGGGGCTGCGTGGTCACCGACTCGGACGGCGCCGTGCCCAACTTCGACGGCCTCTTTAGCGGCGGCGACTGCCAGACCGGCCCCGCCACCGTCATCCGCGCCATCAACGCTGGCCGTGTGGCCTCGGCAAACATTGACCGCTACCTGGGCTTTGACCACAAGATTAAGCTCGAGGTCGAGCTGCCGACCGTGCAGTTTAAGGGCAAGCACGAGTGCGGCCGCTGCGAGCTGGGCGAGCGCGAGGCCGGCGAGCGTATTCACGATTGGAATCTGGTCGAGCAGGGCCTTACCGAGGAGGAGGCGCGCCAGGAGGCGAGCCGCTGCCTGCGTTGCGATCACTTTGGCTTTGGCGCGTTCCGCGGAGGGAGGAACCTGGAATGGTAGAGCCCACCAACACCACCGTCAGCGACAACACCGAAAACGGAGCGCATAACATGGTCAAGCTCACTATCGATAATTGCGAGGTCGTGGTTCCCGAGCACACCACGATCCTGGATGCGGCCAAGTCCGTCGGCATCCAGATTCCCACCCTGTGCTATCTGCGCGATCTGAACGAGATCGGCGGCTGCCGCGTGTGCGTGGTCGAGGTCGAGGGCTGCGACCAGCTGGTCGCCGCCTGCAACAACTACGTGCTCGACGGCATGGTGGTCCACACCAACAGCCCCAAGGCCCGCGAGGCCCGTCGCACCAACGTGCAGCTGCTGCTGTCCCAGCACGATTCGCAGTGCACGAGCTGCGTGCGCAGCGGCAACTGCAACCTGCAGACCATCGCCAACGACCTGGGCATTTTCTACCTGCCGTATCAAAAGCACCTGGCGCGCGAGGGCTGGGACTTCGATTTCCCCATCATTCGCGATAACGACAAGTGCATCAAATGCATGCGCTGCATCAAGGTGTGCGAGAGCGTGCAGGGCTTAGGGGTTTGGGACCTGACCAACCGAGCCACGCATACCGCCGTGGGCACCCGCGGGCGTGCGCCGATCGGCAAGACCGATTGCGTCGCGTGCGGTCAGTGCATCACGCATTGCCCGACGGGCGCCCTGCGCGAGCGTGACGATACCGAGACCGTGTTTGACGCGCTCGCTAATCCCGATAAGATCGTGCTGGTGCAGATCGCGCCGGCCGTGCGTAGCGCTTGGGGCGAGGAACTCGGCATTCCGCGCGAGGAGGCCACCGTTGAGTGCCTGGCTTGCGCCCTGCGCCGCGTTGGCTTTGAGTACGTGTTCGACACCGATTTCTCGGCCGACCTCACCATTATGGAGGAGGGCTCCGAACTGCTCGAGCGCCTGGGGAAGGCCGTCAAGGGCGAGGGCGACAGCCACGGCTGGCCCATGTTCACGAGCTGCTGCCCGGGCTGGGTGCGCTTTGTGAAGGCACGTTACCCCGAGTTTGTCGACAGCCTGTCCACGTCAAAGTCGCCGCAGCAGATGTTCGGCGCCATCGCCAAGACCTACTACGCCAAGGTGCTGGGCGTGGAGCCCGAGCGTCTGTTCGTGGTGTCCGTTATGCCGTGCACGGCCAAGAAGGCCGAGTGTGCGCTGCCGAGCATGATGGGCGAGGGCGGTGCGCCCGACGTGGACGTTGCGCTGACGGTGCGCGAGATGGTGCGCATGATCCGCGCGAGCCACGTGAGCGTTGACACGCTGGTCGAGGAGCCGCTCGATACGCCGCTGGGCTTTGGCACGGGCGCGGGTGTGATCTTTGGCGCCACGGGCGGCGTGATGGAGGCCGCCGTGCGCTCGGCATATTACCTGGTGACGGGCAAGAACCCCGACGCCGACTTCTTTACCGATGTGCGCGGCCTGGACGGCTGGAAAGAAGCCGTGGCCGATATCGATGGCACCAAGGTGCGCGTCGCCGTGGCACACGGGCTGGGCAACGCCGCGCGTCTGCTCGACGCGATTCGCGACGGCCGTGCGAGCTATGACTTCGTTGAGGTCATGGCATGCCCGGGCGGCTGCGTCGGCGGCGGCGGTCAGCCCATCCACGACGGCTGCGAACTGGCGGCCGAGCGTGGCCAGGTGCTGTGGGGCCTGGATGCCGCTGCGGACATTCGCTTCTCGCACGAGAACCCCGATGTTCAGGCGTGCTACCGCGAGTTTTTGGGCGCGCCGCTCTCGCCGCTGGCCGAGGAGTTGCTGCATACCGACCATCACGCCTGGTCGATGCCTAACGAGGGGAAGTGCTAACGATGCGCGCGTTTGATGTTGAGATGACGCGCCGGGGGTTTGCCTCGGCGCTCGCCGTGGGCGCGTTGTCGCTTGCGCTCGCGGGCTGTGGCGGCGGGGTTGTCGGTGCCGGGTCCGCCGCGGGTTCGGCTGCCGGGTCTGCCGCTGACGGTGCCGCCGCGGAGCCGGTTGAGGTGCACGTCGCCTCGCTCAAGGGGCCGACCTCGATTGGCCTGGTGCAGTTTATGGACCAGGCGGCGAGCGGCGAGACAGATAACGAGTTCGACTTTGCGATCAGCGCCGCGGCCGACGAGATTGTGCCCAAGGTCATTCAGGGCGATATCGACATTGCCCTGGTGCCGGCCAACGTGGCGAGCGTGCTCTACAACAAGACCGAGGGCGCGGTGCAGGTCATCGACATCAACACGCTGGGCGTGCTGAACGTGGTGACGGGTAACGCGGACGTTACTTCGTTTGGTGATCTGGCGGGTCGTACCGTCTACATGACGGGCAAAGGCACCACGCCGGAGTACGTCATGAACTACCTGCTGGAGCGCGCGGGCCTGACCAGACAGGTGACGCTCGAGTTTAAGAGCGAGCCCACCGAGGTGCTGTCGGCCCTGCTTGCCGACCCGTCCGCCGTGGGCGTGCTGCCGGAGCCGTTCAAGACAGCTGCCATCGCAAAGAGCGAAGGCAAGCTGTCGGCTCCGGTAAGCCTGACCGATGCGTGGGATGAGCTGGCGGGTGACACGGGTTCGCGCTTACTGACGGGTGTGACCGTGGTGCGCCGTGCCTTTGCCAAGGAGCATCCCGAGGCCGTGGCGGAGTTCTTGAGCTGCCATGCGGCGAGCGTTAAGGCTGTCAATGCGGCGCCAGCAGACTGGGCACAGGCCGTGGTCGATGCCGGCATCGTGGATAACGCCAAGATCGCCGAGAAGGCGATTCCCGGGTGCATGCTTGTCTGCCAGACGGGGAAGGACATGAAGGCGGCGCTCGGTGGGTACCTGCAGGTGCTGGCCGATGCGGACGCGAGCGCCGTGGGCGGCAAGCTCCCGGCCGATGATTTCTACTATATGGAGTAGCCCGTGCGTGCGTTTGCTCGACAAATGACAGAGCGTATGAAGGCGGTGGCGGCAGGTGGTGCCGTCGCCGCCTTTTGGCTTGCCGTGTGGGTCTTTGCAGCGGCACTGGTGGCGCAGCCGTTGATTTTGCCGGGGCCAGGTACTGTTGCGGTGGCGTTGCTGCGGCTAGTATGCGATGCCGGCACGTGGGCGATTCTGGTGGGCTCGGGCGCGCGGATACTGGGCGGGCTGGCGCTTGCCGCGGTGTGTGGTGGCGTGCTTGCCGGGATTTCGTCACGGTCGCGGGCGTTTGCGCGCCTGGTGGCTCCGGCGCTGTCGTTTGTAAAGGCGACACCGGTCGCCTGCGTGGTAGTCCTGCTGCTCATTTGGCTGGGATCGGCGCGCGTGAGCATCGCCGCTGTTTTTTTGATGGCGCTGCCGGGCGTGTATTTCTCGCTGGTCGAGGGCTTGGCGCAAGTGAACAAACCGCTGGAGCAGATGTTTCGCCTGCATGGCGTACGGGGTTGGCGCCTGTTTTGCGCCCATACCTGGCGCGAAGTTCTACCGTTTGTGCTTTCGTGCGCGCAGGCAGTGATTGGCATGAGCTGGAAGGCCGGCGTGGCCGCGGAGCTGATCGGCATGGCGGTGGGTACTGTAGGCGAGTGCATCTATCAGGCAAAGCTGCTCATCGAGACAGCTGACCTGTTGGCTTGGACCGTGTTGGTCGTGGCGGCATCGTGGACATGCGAGCGTGTGCTGGTGTGGCTGCTGCGGGCTTCGGGGCCCGTGGCATGGCGTGCGGCGGTACGGTCGCATGGACGCGGCTTGCACGGGAGTGCGGGCGCTGCCGACGTGGCGGAGCTTGCGCTTGCCGTGGGCGATCGCGCGCCCTGGGCGCCGGCGCTGGATGGTCTGGTGCTCAACGTGCCCGCGGGCGGGCGCGCTTGCGTGATGGGCGCCTCGGGTGCTGGCAAAACAACGCTGCTTGCCCTGGCGGCGGGGGAATGCGCACCGTGCTCCATGATGTTCCAGGATGCGCGTCTGGTCGAGGACGCTTCTGCCTTGGATAACGTGCTCGTGTGCGCCGATGCACGCGTGGATGCCTCGAGTGCCGCAGCCCTGTTGCGCCTGCTGGTGCCGGGAATCGACGTGCATGCTTGTACGGCCGAGCTTTCGGGCGGCCAGCGCCGACGCGTCGAAATCGCTCGCGCCCTGCTGTGCCCGGGCGGTGCGGTGATTCTGGACGAGCCCTTTACCGGCCTGGATGTCGCCGCGCGCGATGCGACGGCCGAGGTCGTGCTCGACCTCCTCGATGGCCGCACACTCCTGTTCGCCACACACGACGCCTCCGACGCTCAGGCCCTCGATATCTCGGACATCATCACGCTCTAAATACTAACTCAGCAACAAAATGATCCGTTTTCCTCCGTCCCCATGGGGTCGGGTGTGGTATTCTATCTGCGGGGTAATACTTAGGAATACCAAGTAATACCAACGCCGCAGAAACAAACTCCGGATGCGGGCCAATCGGGTTGCCTTCACAGCCCGTCGCCCAGCCGCGTGGCCCGCATCTATCCGCACCACCGTCGTTTCAAAAAGGAAGCGCCATGGCAGAACACATGACCCCGGTTGTCGCGAAGGTCTTGCCCGAGGAGAAGGCAGCCTTCGCGGCGGCAACCCAGCTCGTGGGCACCACGCCGTCCAACGCCATCCGCATGTTTATCGCCGCGTTCAATCGTTGCGGCACCTTTCCGTTCGACATCTCGCCCAACGGGGCCTTCGGCAAAGACTGTCCCCAACAACTAGTCGTTGAAGAACGTCCCCAATGACTAGTCGTTGGGGACGTTCTTATATGACTACCCGTCGAGAGGAGGTTGGCATGCTCAATGCGATGATTTGGGCGCTTGCCTGTTTTGGCGTCGTCGCTGCCGATATAGCCCTGAGCGTCGTTTTGTTCTCCGCCCTTGGCGTCGCATCGGTGTTCATGGGTTTTTCAATCGATGACCTCGACATTCAATTGCTTCAGGCCGTCGCGCAGACGGTATCGTTTTTGATGGCGCTGCTGTGGTGGCGTTATCTGTGGCCGCGCTCGTTTATGGTGCGCTGGCAGGGCGAGCGCCCGCTTGGCGGGGGAGCAGGCAAAGCATGGAGGCGCATCGCCTGCGTTATCGTGATCGGCCTTGCCCTGCAGGTGGTCGTTGGCTACGTGACCGACGCCGTGCTGTCGCTGTTGCCCGAGGCGGCGGCCGATTACAGCGAGCTTGTCGAGGAGACGGGCATGGGCGACACGAGCTATCTGGCCGTCCTGACCACGGTGCTCGGCGCTCCGTTTTGCGAGGAACTGCTGGTGCGCGGTATCATTTTTGAGTTTTCGCTCCGAGCGTTTAACCCGCAGTGCCGTCCGCTCTGGAAACGCCGGCGCCGCGCGAACGCGCAAGACGGCGCCATGGTGCCCTGGGCGGCGCCGGACAAGCGAGGCATCGCCGCGGCGATTGTGCTGCAGGCGGCGGTCTTTGGCTTTATGCATATGAACTGGGTGCAGGGCTGCTACGCCGGCGCCGCCGGTCTGGTCTTTGGCTGGGTGCTCGTGACCACCGGAAAGCTCCGCTACACGATTCTGCTGCACTTTGCCTTTAACGCCGGGTCGTACCTCATGGGCCTGCTGTGGTTTGTGAACACGCCGCTCGACGTGATAATCACGGTCGCGATCGCCGGCGTGATCCTGGTGGAGGCAATGCGCTCGCTGCGCCAAGCGTGTGGGATGGACGCAGCGAGTGCACCACTTCGCTAGTTGCGGCGACCGCCTCCGTTGGCACCCTGACGCCCCTGAGCTGCGCGGTTGCGGCCTGCGGTGTTCTGCGCGCGCGACATGCCGCCGTGACCCTTGCTGCCCTTAGGCCCCTTGCCAGCGCCGGCGTCACCGTGCGGCTTGCCGCCCTTCTTGCCGGTGCCATGCCCACCGCCAGCAGACGTCTCGCCCGGGCGCGGCGGTACGGGACGGATCAGGCAATGCTTGGTGTAGCCGATCAGGTCACGACGCCCGGCTTTTTCCAGCGCCTCGCGCACGAGCTTGTAGTTCTCGGGCTTGCGATACTGGATGAGCGCGCGCTGCATGGCCTTCTCGTGCGGGTCGCGCGCTACATAGATCGGCTCCATGGTGCGCGGGTCCACGCCGGTGTAGTACATGCAGGTCGACATGGTGGACGGGGTGGGGTAGAAGTCCTGCACCTGCTCGGGCATGTAGCCCATGTCGCGCACAGCCTCGGCAAGCTCCACCGCTTCCTTCATCGTCGAGCCGGGGTGGCTCGAGATCAGGTACGGAACCACGTACTGCTTGAGTCCGTATTCACGGTTCAAGCGCTCAAATTTGCGACAGAACGCGTCGTAGACGGCGCGGCTCGGCTTGCCCATCACGGAGAGCACCGCGTCGCTCACATGCTCGGGCGCCACGCGTAGCTGGCCCGAGACATGGTGCTCCAGCAGCTCGCGCAAAAACTCGTCCGAGGCATCGGCCATGGTGTAGTCAAAACGGATGCCGCTGCGGACGAAGACCTTCTTGACGCCCGGCAGCTGGCGCAGGTCGCGCAGCAGCTGCGTGTAGCCGCTCTCGTCGACCACCATGTTCTTACACACGCTCGGCCATAGGCAGCGCTTGTTCTTGCACACGCCGTGCTTGAGCTGCTTGTCACAGGCCGGGCGGCTAAAGTTAGCCGTCGGTCCGCCCACGTCGTTGATGTAGCCCTTAAACTCGGGATCGCGCGTGAGCAGCTCGGCCTCGCGCATGATCGAGTCGTGGCTGCGCATCTGCAGTACGCGGCCCTGGTGGAAGGTCAGCGCGCAAAACGAGCACTCACCAAAGCACCCGCGGTTGGAGCTGATTGAAAACTTGATCTCGGCAAAAGCCGGCACGCCGCCCGCTGCGTCGTAATCGGGATGCCAATCGCGTGCGTAGGGGAGTTCGGCCACCTCGTCCATCTCGTCGGTGGTAAGCGTCGCGGACGGCGGGTTCTGCACCACATAGACGCTGTTGGGGTAGGGTTCTACCAGGCGATGCCCGGTGATGGGGTCCATGTTCTGCTGCTGCACGTTAAAGCTGCGCGCGTAGTTGAGCTTATCGGCGGCAAGGTCGTCCCAGCTGGGCAGCAGGTCGTAGTCGTAGACCTCGTCGAGCGAGCTGGTGCGGTAGACGGTGCCGTTGATATAGGTGATCTGATCGATGGGCAGGCCCGCGTCGAGCGCATCGGCGATCTCGACGATCGCGTGCTCGCCCATGCCGTAGATGAGGATGTCGGCGCCCGAATCGAGCAGCACCGAGCGCTTGAGCTTATCCTGCCAGTAGTCGTAGTGGGCCAGGCGGCGCAGACTCGCCTCGATGCCGCCGATGATGATGGGGGCGTCCTTGAACGTCTGGCGGATGAGGTTGCCGTAGACCGTGACGGCACGATTGGGGCGGTGCCCCTCCTCGCCACCGGGGGTATAGGCGTCGGTGTGGCGGCGGTGCTTGGTCACCGAATAGTGGTTGACCATGGAGTCCATGTTGCCGGCACTGACGAGAAAGCCCAGGCGCGGCTCGCCGAGCACCGTGATGCTGGCGGGGGCGGTCCCGTCGGGCTGGCAGATGATGCCCACTTTGTAGCCGTGCGCGTCGAGTACGCGGCTGACGATGGCCATACCAAAGCTAGGGTGGTCCACGTAGGCGTCGCCGCAAATGTAGACAAAGTCGCACTGGTCCCAGCCGCGCGCATCCATGTCGGCGCGGCTGACGGGGAGGAACTTGTCGCGGCCCGGACGCCAGGGGCGTGAGGGCGCTGCCTGGGCATGAGTGGCGTGGCCACCCTGGGCCTTGCCGCCACGCTTTTGCTGCTGGCCGCGCTGGGCATGCTTGCCGTGCTGGTTGTGCTGAGCGTCCTGGGGCTTTTTTGCCACGATTCCTCCCGTTGTTAGTATGCTGCACGTAATTGTAACCAGTCTTTTTGGGACGGGGCTAAAAAGACTGGTGGAGTACATGAGCTGGCGGATCGGCGCGTCGATGCGGGTGCCGTTTGTTTCCAGACTGTGTATCCCCGTGTCGAAGGAGCCGTCTCGCGCGCACGCCATGTTGTCAATGGGTTACAGTATGAACGGCGGCTATGTTTCCGCCAACGCACGAGAGGGTCGTCAACAAGGAGGATGCACGACGATGCAGCGTGCCAAACAGATATCGGAGTCCATCGAACTGGGCATTATCCTGGCGCTCGCCGGCGGCTTTATGGATGTGTATTCGTACATTGGGCGCGACCATGTTTTCGCAAACGCGCAGACGGGCAACATCCTGCTTGTGGGCGTGAGCATCTCGGAGGGCAATTGGGCACTTGCGGGGCGCTACTTCTTCCCTGTGGTGTCGTTTGCCGTGGGCATTATGCTTGCCGACCTGGTACACGAACGGTTTGGCAGCGTGATTCACTGGCGCCAAGTGACGGTGTTCTTTGAAGCCGTCATCTTGCTGGGCGTGAGCTTTATCCCGGGCGGCAATTTCAACCTGCTCGCCAACTGCCTCACCTCGTTTGCCTGCGGCATGCAGGTCGAGAGCTTCCGCAAGATCCACGGTCACGGCATCGCTACGACCATGTGCATCGGCAACTTGCGCAACGCCCTGCAAAACGTGGACGATTACATCATCACCCACAAGCGCGGCTTTTTGGAAAACGGCCTGCTGTACTTTGGCGTGATCTTCACCTTTGTGTTTGGCGCCGTGCTGGGCAACTGGTGCATCGAGCGCATGGGGCTGCACGCCATTGCGGTGGCGAGCATGCTGCTGTTTATCGCGTTTGCCATCATGTTTATCGATCGCGAACGCGACTTGCACAGGAAATGGGCCCGCATCGTAGCTGACTGGCAGACCACGAGTCTTAAGCGCTAAGGTGCATGTTCGTAACAACATTCAGGAGCCAGAAAAACTATCTAGCTCCTGAATGTTGTTACGAACTGCTTTTTGCGATTTATTCGAGATGCTCTTCAATCCGAGCCCTAAGAAGGGCAATGGCTGTAGGTATTCCAATTGCGGCGGCTAATTCGGCTTTATCCAAAACCTGTATGCTAAAGCACGATTGTTTATCACATTGAAGGACGATAACTGAAGATAGCTTCACTTCCTGTTGGCTGAATATATCGTAATCTCCAAATAGGAAGTTACCTTTTATTGCGTAATTCGGTATGTTCGTTACGCACTTCATCTCAAGTCTGTTTAGACCATAATCGAACACCGCAACTTCCTTGTGTTCGATGATGAGCGCAACCCTGGGCATGTTGCTAAAGCCACCGTCGACGACAGTGAAGAGTTTTTCATTCGCATCGTCATAAACGGTATATTTAAGACTCGATAGCTGTCCTAGTGGACCCGTGAACCCATGTCTTTTGATGTTGAGGTTGTCTCCCGCTGGGTTGATGAGAGCCAGAGTATGCGGATAAGGATTACCTTCAATTGAGATTCGATATTCGTTTGTAGCCGTCTTGCTCGATTTAGGACCAGTAGCCATCACGCGTCATCGCCTCGATCGAATTGGAACCGTCTTCTACTTCGTGCGGAGAATTGCGCTGTACGTTGCGGTACATGCAGCTGCAATAACCGCATGGGCAATTTCTAACAAAATGAATGACGCTATTTGCTGCATGCATTTTATTTACTATAAAGTATCCTTTTATAAACGTATTGTCAAACATATATTGCTAAAACAGAAACAATTTATAGACTGAGTTGGTCGTATTCTTTGGGCGATTGCTCCTATAATCTAGCCTTCGCTGCTGTCGGGAGGGAAGGACTGGGGCTCCGTTATTATGTTGAAACGCTTTAACACTTTTGACGTTCTCACGCGTTTTTTGTTTCAAAAGCGTTAGGATGGAACTTGCAGCGCGGGGCGTAATGGGTGCCCCGCACACGATGGGAGGCTATCAATGGCTAATCGTTTCGTTCTCAACACCATTTCTTATCATGGTTCCGGCGCCATCAAGGAGATCCCCGGCGAGCTCCAGCGTCGCGGCTACAAGAAGATCTTCGTCTGCTCCGACCCCGATCTGGTCAAGTTTGGCGTTACCGCTAAGGTGACCGACGAGCTCGACGCCGCCGGTATTGCTTGGAGCCTCTACTCCGAGATCAAGCCCAACCCCACTATCCAGAACGTCAAGGACGGCGTCGAGGCTTTCAAGGCCGCCGAGGCTGACGCTATCGTGACCATCGGTGGCGGCTCCTCCATGGATACCGCCAAGGCCATCGGCATCATCATCAACAACCCCGAGTTTGCGGACGTCCGCAGCCTGGAGGGCGTTGCCCCCACCAAGAAGCACGCCGTGTTCACCATTGCGGTGCCCACCACCGCCGGCACCGCTGCCGAGGTCACGATCAACTACGTCATCACCGATGTCGAGAAGAAGCGCAAATTCGTCTGCGTGGACACCAACGACATCCCCGAGATCGCCGTTGTCGATCCCGATATGATGTCCAGCATGCCCAAGGGCCTGACCGCCGCTACCGGCATGGACGCCCTGACCCACGCCATTGAGGGCTACATCACCAAGGGCCACTGCACCATCTCCGATATGTTCCATCTCGAGGCCATCAAGTTGATTTCCGAGAACCTGCGCGGCGCTGTGCAGAACACCCCGGAGGGCCGCGAGGGCATGGCTCTGGGCCAGTACATCGCCGGTATGGGCTTCTCCAACGTGGGCC
>URZJ01000045.1 GCA_900552395.1 uncultured Collinsella sp.
TGCCAACCAGCAGGATTGAGCCCACTGCGGCGAGCCGCCCCGCGGCTGATGTAGCCGAGCGTGCCGTCGTGCTTGAGCTTTGAGCCCACCACGCGTTTGCGGTCCCACAGCGAGGACTCTGCCTGCATTGCCAAGCGGGCACCTGTCGAAGGATAGCCGTATTTAGTGCGCTTGAACGAACCATCAAACCCCGAGGCGTGTTTGCCCCACGTCACCGATGTCGTGCGTCGGTTGACCGGTGCGGCGCTCCGCCTTCTGCGGCTCGGTTTTGTAGTCTCAGCCATACGCCCCCGCACGCCGTAACCAAATCGAAACAATAACGCTTTGGACTGTAGCACACGCGTCGCGCGCGGTCACGGGCGCCTCGCTCAACGGTCATCGTCCTTCAGCAAGCGCCACAGCGTTGTTCGGCTTATGGCCAGCACCTCCGCCGCACGGGTTCGGTTGCCGTGGAGATGATCTACAACCAGATGCGCGATATCTCGCTCGGTATCGGCCAACGGTCGCAGGATATACAGGTCGCTTTCGAGTGTCGGGGCGCCAAAGGTTGCGGTCTTAATCACGTCCTCTTGGGCGAGCACTTCCTCCGCCACAGCGCGATCCACCGTGCCCGTCCCCACCAATATATACAGTCGTTCCGAGACCTCGCGGAGCTGCAGATAGTTGCGCGGCCAGCGGTAAGCATCGAGCGCCTTCGTCGCCGCGGCAGACAGCGTGGGCGCTGCCGTCCCAAATGCACCAGCGAGATATTCCAAATAGCGCGCAACCTTCGTCGACGCGGCTCCCTGCTCGACGATTGCCGGCGCCACGCTCACCGCACAGGCGAAGCGCTCGGTCACAAAGGCGGCTTGATCACTTTCGCTGCCGCCCGGCATGTCATTCGCCGTCAGCACCACATGGCAGCGCGTCGCCAACGCGGTGTCGGCCATCGTGGAAACGAGCTCGCGAAGGCGCTGGGGGCCAACCGCATTCCAGCCCGCAATGCAAAGTGTCAGCCCCGTTTGGAACAACGGCGATTCGGCGCTTTTGAGCACGTGGCGCCAACCGCGATCGGTAAGCTCATCGAGCGCAACGGCAACAAAGGGTTGATCGGCAAAAGGACCGTCCAGATAGAGGCGCTTGGCTATCTCGACCTGACCCGCTCCCAGCTCGCCCTCGAGCATAAGGGGCACACCGCGCGCGTAGCTCTCGGCGACCGGCGCAGCTACCGAGGCCGCCCCCTCAACGATGCCGTACGCGCTCGATTCGTAGCGGGCCTCAACTTCGTCGGCGTTGAGCCACTCGATGCCCGCATGTGCCGCGGCGCCGCGTACCTCGCGGACCACGACGACCCAAAGGCCCCCGCCTTCTTTGTCGGTGGGGCGAACGGTCAGGCTCAGGCGCGTACCCGCACGCCCCATAACCAGACGCGCGCCGTCTCCTATACGGTCGAGGCGCTCAGCGACAAAAGCCGCCACATCCCGCTCAAGCGCCGCGTCATTCATGGTCGAAATCGCGACGTCCCCACGCGCATCGATTGCCAATGCCGAGGCCCCGGCAGCAGCCAGGGCCTCGGTCAAGATGTTCAGCTTGGCATCGCTATCCATGATTTGCCCCTGTCCGCGGCGACGTGCAACCGCCGACGGTCGCACGACCGAGTGTTTCAAAATTGAACGATATTGCTCACCAAACACTATAGGGCAGAAAGCGCCGTCCTGCGAGTATAGGTGTTGCCCCGCATCGCCATCCTGGCGGGGCGATAAGAGCTCTTCGGGACTTATAAACCTGCGGACAAGCCATACCCGCAAGAGCTCCTATCGCTCCACCGCAGGCTTGCGCTCACCAGCAACCAGCAACCAGCACGCGAATAAGCTACTTCTCTACCAGATTCCCAGCACGTGCTGCATCCCCAAACTCATGCACGCAATGCCAATCCAGCAGCAAAAGCCCAGCGCGATGGGCTTGCCGCCCTTTTTGACCAGCTCGACGATATCGGTATTAAAACCAATAGCCGCCATGGCCATCACAATAAAGAACTTCGAAAGCTCCTTGATGGGCGCCGTAAAGGGCGCGGGAAGCTGAAGCACCGTGGTGATTACGCTCGCCAGCACAAAGAACAGCACAAACATGGGAAACGCGCGTTTAAGGGAGAACGTGCTTTTGGCGTCGCCGCCGGCCTTGCGCGCCAGATGCATCTGCCAGCATGCGAGAACCAGCGTGATGGGGATAATGGCCAGCGTTCTGGTGAGCTTGACCACCGTGGCGCTCTCGAGCACATTGGCGCCGGGATGCATGCTGTCCCAGGCGCTCGCCGCAGCCGTTACGGACGAGGTGTCGTTGATGGCGGTGCCGGCAAACAGGCCAAAGCCCTCGTCTGTCAGCCCGAGCATACCGCCGAGCGTCGGAAACACGAGCGCCGCGATAACGTTAAACAGGAAGATGACCGAAATGGCCTGGGCAATCTCGCGATCGTCGGCATCGATGACGGGCGCGGTCGCGGCGATGGCAGAACCGCCGCAAATCGACGAGCCCACACCCACAAGCGTCGCGATCTTACTCGGCACGTTCATAACGCGGCAGAGCACAAAGGCAATGACAAGCGAAGTCGAGATTGTCGCCACGATAATCGGCAGCGACTGGGCGCCCTTGGACAGAATCTGCGAGAGGTTCATGCCAAAGCCAAGCAGGATTACCGCGTACTGCAAGACTTTTTTAGACGTATAGGTGACGCCGGCGGCGAGCTGTTCGCGACGATTCTTGGGAAAGACGAGCGCCAGGACCATGCCAAAGAGGATGGCGAATACCGGACCGCCGACCACCTCAATTTGTTTGCCGAGCAACGTCGCGGGAATGGCGATGATCAGGCAGAACAAAACGCCTTTCCAGCGCTCGCGTACGATATTTGCCAGTTGCATATGGGATTCCTTCTTTCTATTTCACGTTTGCGACGGCTTATGATACGGCAACATTGAGCGCAGCCTTGCGCAAACACAGACCAAGATGCCGCAATAGTTCTTGGGCAACAGCCGAATTACCCACCGCGGAGAGCTGATTCGCGGCATAATTAACAACTGACATATGAGTTTGATAGAACAGTTGCGAGGCGCTATGGAAGAATCGATGCACGTCGGCGAGCAGGAAACGAGCCTACAGGACCAGTCCTACCACACCATTCGACGCAAAATCGTCTACCTGGACTACAAGCCGGGCGAAAAGCTGGGCGTCAAGCAACTTTGCGACGACCTGGATATGGGGCGCACGCCCGTGCGCGAGGCTTTGGTTCGCTTGGCGCAGGAAGGCCTGGTGCGCACCGTGCCCCAGAGCGGCACCTACGTCTCACCCATCAACCTCACCCTTGCCGAGAGTGCCTGCTACATCCGCGAACATCTGGAAAAGCAGGTGATTGTGGAGTGCTGTGCGCGAGCCACGTCGGCCGGCATCGAGCAGCTCGACCGCGCCATCGTGCTGCAGGAAAAGGCCATGGCCGAAGAGGATCGCATCGGCTTCTTTTTGAGCGACAACCTCATGCATCACATGATTTTTAGCATCGCATGTCGCAGCACCGTTTGGTCGTGGCTCGAAGAGACCAATGCCGACCTGGAGCGCTTCCGCTGGCTGCGCGCCGCCACGCAGGTTCTCGACAATCGGGACATCGTGAACGAGCACAAGCAGATTCGCCGCGCTATCGCCGGTCGCGACCCCATCGAAGCGAGCTTTTTGGTCAGCAAGCACCTGCACATGATGTTCCGCAACCAAACCGAAGTTCTGGACCAATTCCCCGAGTACTTCGAGACCAGCAAGCTTCGCTAACCTGCCAAAAAGGGACAGGTTTATTTTGGCAGGTTTTATCTGGGCAAATGCAGAAAAGGCCCGGCTCCGTCTTGATGCGGAGCCGGGCCTTAGTCGCTAGAACGGCGGAACCAACTACTCTACCGTGACGCTCTTGGCTAGGTTACGGGGCTGATCGACGTCGCAGCCGCGCAGGATGGCGACCTCGCGGGCGAGCAGCTGCAGCGGGACGCTCGCCGTGATGGGGCTGAACACGTCGCGGACTGCTGGCACGCGGATGATGCAGTCGGCGATCTTGTTGATCTCCTCGTCGCCCTCGGTGGCAACGACGATGACCTTGGCGCCGCGTGCCTTGCACTCCATAAGGTTCGACACGGTCTTGTCGTAGGTGGCGCTCTTGGTGGCCACGGCGATGACGGGGAAGCCCGGGTCGATCAGGGCGATGGGGCCGTGCTTCATCTCACCGGCGGCGTAGGCCTCGGCGTGCAGGTAGCTGACCTCTTTGAGCTTGAGCGCGCCCTCGTAGGAAATAGCGGCACCCATGCCGCGACCCACGAACAGTGCGGACTGCGCGTCCTTGCACAGCAGGGCGGCCTCATGCACGGCCTCGGTCTGGGTATCCAAAATCCACTGGATCTGCTCGGCCGTATCGGAAAGCTCGCGGAACAGCATGCGCGCCTGCTTGGTGGTCAGGCGGTACTTGACCTGCGCTAGCAGCAGAGCCAGCAGCGTCAGGCTCACGACCTGGCCGATGAAGCTCTTGGTCGAGGCGACCGCGATCTCCTTGTTGGCCTTGGTGTAGATGACGCCGTCGCTCTCACGCGCCACGGGGCTGCCCACCACGTTGGTGATGCCGAAGACCTTGGCACCCTTGATGCGCGCGTCGCGAATGGCGGCAAGGGTATCGGCCGTCTCGCCCGACTGGGACACGGCAACGACAAGCGTCGTCGGCGTAATGATGGGGTTGCGATAACGGAACTCGCTGGCCGCCTCCACCTCGGTGGGGATGCGAGCCCAGCCCTCAATGAGATTCTTGGCAATGAGGCCAGCGTGATAGCTAGTGCCGCAAGCGATCACGTAGACGCGGTCGATGTCGTTGAGTTCCTCGAGGGACAGGCCCAGCTCGTCGATATCGAGCTCGCCGGCGGGGGTCATACGGCCCACCAGCGTATCGCGCACGACGCGCGGCTGCTCGTGGATTTCCTTGAGCATAAAGTCGGGATAACCGCCCTTTTCTGCCATGTCCAGGTCCCAGTCGATGTGGGTGACCTTGGGCTCGATAACGTTGCCGGCCTCGTCGGTGTACTCGACGCCCGCGGGCGTGAGCTTGGCAAACTGACCGTCCTCGAGCACCACGACATCGCGGGTGGCGTCGATGAGCGCGATGACATCGGAAGCAACATAGGAGCCGGTTTCGCCCACGCCGACCACAATCGGGGAGTCCTTGCGCGCCACGGCGATCACGCCGGGCTCGTCAGCGCACACGGCGGCCAAACCATAGGCACCGACCACGTGGGTGCAAGCCTCGCGCACGGAGGCCATCAGGTCGTGCGTCTCGGCATAAGCCTCTTCGATCAGATGCGCGAAGACCTCGGTATCGGTCTCGCTCTTAAAGTGGTGGCCGCGGCCCTTCAGCTCTTCGCGCAGCTCGGCGAAGTTCTCGATGATGCCGTTGTGGACGATGGCGATACGACCGTCGCAGCTGGTGTGGGGATGGGCGTTAACGACGGAGGGCTTGCCGTGGGTGGCCCAACGGGTGTGGCCGATACCGCAGGTAGCGTCGCTGTCGATGTTGGAAAGCTCGCTCTCCAGGCCCGCGACCTTGCCCACGCGGCGGATGACGTCGAGGTGCGCCGCGGCGCCCTCACCCACCTCGAGCGCGACGCCCGAGGAGTCATAGCCGCGATACTCCATACGCTTGAGGCCCGTGACCAGGATGTTCTTTGCAATATCAGAGCCGGTGTAGCCGACAATTCCGCACATAGGATAAATCCCTTCGTTCGCGTGACTGCAAGACGTCCACGCACAGGGGGCGCTGAGACGTATAACGTTCGAGTATTGTACTCACGCAAACGCAAGCTGATATACCAGAAGTGGTATCTCAACTTAGATACCACCCGATGCACACACGTCCAGCCGGTCCAAACCACCACAAAGGTGCCTGTCCACTTCGTGGTGGTCGCGTTGGCAACGGCGTTTCCCCAGATAAAACCTGCCAAAATAAACCTGTCCCTTTTTGGTAGGTTTGGGATGCTACAATCTGGCTTGTACTTGAAACGCATCAAAGGGGCCGCTATGGCAAAGGTAAAAATCAGCGACGTCGCGCGCGAGGCCGGGGTTTCGCTGGGCACGGTTTCCAACGCGCTCAACCACCCCGAAAAGCTGCGCCCCGAGACCCTCAAGCTCATCAACGAGACCATCAATCGCCTTGGCTACCTGCCCAACCAAAGCGCCCGTCAGCTCGCGGGCGGCGCCACCAAGTCCTTTGGCCTGGTGCTCCCCCGTCTCGATCACGGCTTTTCGCTCCAAATCGCCAGCGGCGCCCACAACGAGGCCCGCAAGCACGGCTACGACCTGCTCATCGCCAACGCCGATAACGACGATATTCTCGAGGACCATTACCTGCGCTACTTTATGGGCACCCAGATGTCCGGCGTCATGGTTCAGCCCATGGCATCCCCCGACTGGCACCCCGCCATGACCAAGATGCCCGTGCCGATCGTCCATCTGGACATCCATTGCTCCGAGCCCGGCTACTACGTAGCGGCCGACAACGAGGCCCAGGGTCGCATCATTGCCGAACTTGCCATCGCCCGCGGTGCACGCCATATCACCGTTGTGGGTAGAGCAGCATTTATGCAGCTCACCCTACGCGTGCTTGGCATTCACAAGGCCCTCGCTCTGCACCCCGATATCAAGATCGAAGTCATCGACGCCGGCGAATGGAATACCGCTGCCGACGGCTACGGCATCGGTGCCCAAATCGCCGAGCGCCCCGCGAACGAACGCCCCGATTTTGTCGTCGGCCTGACCGACGTGTTGGCCTCGGGCGTTATCTCGGCGCTGGTCGACAAGGGCATCTCTGTACCCGGGCAAGTACGCGTAGCAGGTTGCGATGGCAACCCGCTCGCTTGGAGCGGATCGGTCCCGCTCACTACGGTAGCGCCCCCGGGCTACGAGATTGGCCGCAAGGGTGTCCAACTGCTGATGGAGCAAATCGAGGATAAACCTGCCGCCAAGACCAAACGAGTCCGCATCGGCTCCGCCGCGCGCACCGTCACCACGGTCACGGCCACCGAGGACATTAATCGTCAGGAGCTCGTGCGCCCCTTCTTGCTCGAGCGTGTGAGCACCCAAAAGGCCGAGCAGCACCCGACGGGCCCATCCGCGGCCCCAATAACCGACATCAACCTGGGCGCCTACTTGTAACAAAAAACGCCGCAACGGAAACAGGCCCGCTGCGGCGTTTTTTACTGGCCCCATGTGCCCTCCCCGTTTAGCCGGACCTGCAGCTACGGATATTTATGGAATGTAATCCATTTTTCATTAACTTTTTTGTTAAAATAGATTCAATTCCATATTTTTAGATATTTCCTATAAGTATTGATTTTGCTCCAGTTTTTTCTCGCCAAGAAAGGGGTTTCATGAATCTGATTGATCGCAAACAGTACCTCGACTGGCTCATTTCGTGGAAAGACTCGCACGTCATCAAGGTCGTTTCGGGCGTGCGAAGGTCCGGCAAATCAAAGCTATTCGAAATCTACCGTAGCTACCTGCGCGATCATGGAATCACAGGCGACCAGGTTATATCCCTCAACTTTGAAGACCTGGAGTTCGAGTCGCTTACGTCGTATAGAGCGCTCTACGACTACATTTCCGCCAGACTCGTCCCCGATAAGATGAACTACGTTTTTCTGGACGAGATACAGCACGTCGAGCATTTCGAAAAAGCCGTCGACAGTCTTTTTATCAAGGACAATGTCGACCTCCACATAACCGGTTCCAACGCTTATCTGCTCTCGAGCGAGCTGGCAACTTTGCTCTCCGGCCGCTACGTAGAGCTCAAGATGCTGCCCCTATCCTTTAAAGAGTTTTGCTCGGCAAAAACCAATGACGGAAAGGCTCCCGCGCAGTTTATAGAAGTGATGGCTTGCGAGGGCGGTTGTGTGACCGGTCCTTGTACATAACCAGGGGCTCTTTTCCCTTTATCGCCGAGACGGGTATTCAGGGACCCCAGGCGCGCGATTATCTTATGAGCCTCTACGATACCATCGTCATACGCGACGTTATCGAACGCCTGAAGGTCTCGGACGTCCCGACCCTGCGCGATATCACCAAGTTCCTACTCCATAGCATTGGAAACCGGATCTCGATTAAAAAAATCTCCGACACGCTCTCGTCCAACGGCAACAAAACCGACCAGAAAACCGTAGCCAAGTACCTCAAAGGCTTAACAGACAGCCTTGTGCTGTACTTTGCTCCGCGCTATAACGTGCGCGGTCGGCAGCTTCTTTCAACAAACGGCAAATACTACGCCGTTGACCTTGGACTTAGAGGCGCTCTCGTCAAAACCCAAAGCAGCGATATCGGTCATATCCTCGAAAATGTTGTTTATCTCGAGCTCCTACGCCGTGGATACGACGTCTACGTGGGCGATATCGACGGCGGGGAAATTGATTTTGTTGCCCTAAACTCAGACGAGACAGCCTATTTTCAGGTTTCAGCCACAACGCTCGACGAAACTACCCTCAATCGAGAGTTGGCCCCCTTTAAGAAAGTCCGAGACAACTACCCCAAGACGCTTCTTACGCTCGACACGCTGTTTGCGGACGCGAACTACGAAGGAGTCCGCAAGCGCAACGTGATCGACTGGCTCCTGGAGTAGACCGAGACTGGAGTCACAGCTCGGCCCCTGAACAGCCATAACCACCGCAAAGGGGACCGTCCCCCTTGCGGTGGTTTCTCATTTGAACGCTACAGCGTCGAGTCGTTGCGTGGTTTGGCAAAACCGCGCAACTAAACTGGCGGCAAACGACCTCGACAGGCACTTTCAAAATCTTGGCGACCTTAAGGATCGTGTCAGTCTGGCTGACCAGGCAGGCAGCCATGTGGTGAGTCGGGCCGTCAACGTCCTCGCCCTCGACAACCACAAACTAAAAGTTGCCGTCACCGTCCCGCGGGATCGGGTGCGGGATATGGCGACTCACGTGCGAACGCTAGCGCACGGCCTTGACCGCGGCCGGCAGATCGAACAGCGTATCGAGCACAGCCTCGCAGCCATCCACCACGTCCTGCGGCAGCGGCACGATGTCGGGAACGGCAAAGACGTGGCAGCCGGCCGTGATGCCCGAGACGCAGCCGTTGCGGGAATCCTCGACCACGGCGCACTCCTCGGGGGCAAAGCCCGCGCGCTCGCAGGCGAGCAGGTACATCTCAGGGTCGGGCTTGCCGTGTACGACGTCCTCGCCGCAGGTCACCGTCTCAAACTTATCAAAGAGGCCGACCATCTTAAGGTTGCGCTCGGCGGTAACATGGCGCGACGACGTCGCAAGACCCACGTGATAGCCCGCAGCCAGCAGCTCGTCCAGGCACTCGGCGGCACCGCCCTTAAGCTCCAGATCGGTCTTGACCATCTCGTCGCGAATCTCCTTGTGACGACGATAGATCGCCTCAGCGGTTTCGCGGCCGCCGTAATGCCCATCAAGGATGCCCATGACATCGGGCAGCGTGCGACCGATAAACTGATGGATCAGCGCATCATCAATCGCGAATCCCAGCTCGGCCGCGCCCGCCTTCCACGCCTTGATACCCAAACGCTCGGTATCGACCAGCGTTCCGTCCATGTCGAAAATAACGGCCTTGATCATATCGGTCCCCCATCGCTTCGCGCTGCTGTACTCCCGCAACTTTACCGCACCTGTAAATTTGTATATAACGTATATAGCATATTGCACTTTCGTTACATAGATAGAAGTCTTATGACAAGCGGCTCGGTAGGATTATAGTTTTCGACCGAGTACTCAACGGCAAGGATCGATTCATGCTTTCAGACACCACCGCACCTGCAGAGGGGCTTCAGGACAAACTCACAGCGCTCGAGCAGCTGCTTTTGGCATACGGACGCGTCGCCATCGGCTTTTCCGGTGGCGTCGACAGCAGCTTTTTGGCCGCGGTCTGCGCCCGCATCATGCCCGCCAGCACGCTTCTCGTTCACCTCACCACGCCGCTCATCGGCACGCCCGAGCAGGCTTCGTTTGAGCGGGCGGTTGACGGGCAGACCGATGAGGGGCCGCATTTTAAGCTCCCCGTGCTCAACCTCTCGGTCGATCAGCTGCAGCTCCCCCAGGTAGCCTGCAACGACGCCGACCGCTGCTACCACTGCAAGCGCGCCGGCTTTACCGCCATCGTCAATCACGCCAGGTCGCTGGGCTTTCCCACCGTTATCGACGGCAGTAACGCAAGCGACCGCGGCGACTACCGCCCCGGCATGCGCGCCGCCCAGGAGCTCGGCGTGCGATCGCCGCTCATGGAGGTCGGCTTTACCAAGGACGAAGAGCGCAAGCTGCTGCGCGCCTGGGGATACCCCGTCTGGAACCTGCCAGCAGGAGCCTGCCTGGCCACGCGTGTCCCCACGGGCGAGGAGCTCACGCGCGAGAAGGTCGATGTGATTCGCGCCTGCGAGGACTACCTGCACGACCTTGGCCTGGACCAGGTCCGCGCACGCCTCGTCGGCGGCTGCATGCATATCGAAGCCGCCCCCGCAGATGTCGCCAAGCTTACCGCCCTCGACGGCACCGCCATCGATGCCGAGGGCAAAACCCCGTTGCCCGCCGCCATCGAGTCCGCGCTGCGCGAGCTGGGCTGCAACCATATCTCCCCCGAGGTCACCCCCTACATCCACGGCAACATGAACCTTTAAGTTACGCCGTTTAACCTACCAAAAAGGGACAGGTTTATTTTGGCAGGTTTTATCTGGGGAAATATCGCAGGGCAACCGCCTCTCTAGCATCCATCTATCTTTGAGAGACACTAGAGAGGCGACTCAGCCACATCTACCTCTTCCGATAGCGGCGGTTGCGGCTCGTCGATGAACCCATTACTTCAATGAGTCCTTTATCCGCCATTTTTGGCAGATGGTAACGGACGGACGAAAACTGGCATTCCGTCTCTCTAAACAAGGTGCTTATCTCTCTAACTTTGAGA
>URZJ01000046.1 GCA_900552395.1 uncultured Collinsella sp.
AGGCGCGGGTCATGGGCGCCATCGAGCACGGCGCGGGCCCGCGGCGGCAGCTTGCCCGCCAAACGCCCGCCCAACAGCGGCTCCATCACAAACACCGCGAGCCCGCGATCCGCAGCCTCCATGAGCCCCGCCGTTCCCGCCTGATATCGCTCTCCAGCGTAGTTGTACTGGATCTGGCAAAAATCCCAGTCATACGCGTCAAGCATCGTGAGGAAGTCCGCCGCACTGCCGTGGTACGAAAAACCTATCTGGCGAATACGCCCCGCAGCCTTTTGGTGCGCAATCCAGTCCTCGATGCCCAACGCCACCACGCGCTCCCACTGGGCGGGCGAGGTGATGTTGTGCATAAGGTAGTAGTCGATATGGTCGGTCCGCAGGCGACGCAGTTGCTCGTCGAAAAACCGGTCGAAATCCTCCGCGCACTTGCACGAAGCGTGCGGCAACTTAGTCGCCAGCAACACCCGGTCGCGCAGCCCCAAGCGCTCAAGTGAGGCGCCCACGCATGCCTCGTTACCGGGATAGAGATACGCGGTATCCAGATAATTGATCCCCCGCTCCACCGCATGGGAAATGATGGCGTCGGCTGCCTTAGCGTCCGGATGGCCCGGCGCACCGGGAAACCTCATGCAGCCCAGACCGAGAGCGGATATTCGGTTACCACTTTTGGGGTCAACGCGGTATTGCACGGCCCCTCCCTTCGCCATCAGCGCCCCGGCACGGCGAAACACAACGGTCACGCGGCCGAAACATCGTGGAATCGCAATCGAGAACGTATCGTAACGCAGCAGAAATCGAGCCGTCACGCCAGCGCTTTAACATCAGCAAAAAGCCCGATGAAAGGAGCCACCCATGCCCGCGCTCGACCTTTGGAACCTCGCATCCCAGCTCAAAAGCACCGATTATCGCTGGGTCAACCTCACCCACACGCTCTCGTGCGACACCCCACACTGGTTTGGCTTTAAGCCGTGAGTTCCCATGCGTTTGTTCTTCTAAATACCGCTATCCGGAGCACGCAACACGCTCCGGTAAAACCAGAGTTGAGGCTAACTTTAGGACCCCACGATCTCGTCCTCATCAGCACGGCAAAGGACGACGCCGGCGCTTCCCAGCGCAGCGACAGCAATCAGGGCCCCCACAACGATAGGAGCAGCTCCGCACAAGCCCTGCATGCCCGCGACAAGCGCGGCTGTAGGACCAAGACAACCCAGTGCAAGTGCGACGGCGGCAATAGCGATATCTCGAGCGTTCATGAGACCACTTCCTCCACGGGAAAGACCTTGCTTCTCATGACTTAGTGTGCCCCGCGCCCATATGCGCGGCGTACTGCCACGGTAAGCGCTCTGTTAACTCAAGCACGCACAAAAAACGGGCGTCCTTACGTTGCCCTAAAGCTCGGTAAAGACGCCCGCCCGTCATGTCCTATTGGCTTATGGCAGATTACCAGCCAGTGTAGTAGTCGGTGGTTCCGGCAGCGCAGCCGGAGTCATAGACCTTGCACTCGCCCTTGGAACCGGTAAACGTAGAGCCTTGGGCCTTATCGCCCGCGGCAACGACGTAGTAACCATCGGAATCGCGCCAAAAGCCCTCGGAATCCTGCGTCCACTCGCCCGTGCGGTGATGGTAGAGCACGTTGCTGCTGTAATAGGTCTCGCGGCGGCCGTTATAGTTATTGACGCCGCTCAAGCGCGTCAGACCCGAGCCGTTCGCGTAATACGCAGCAGACGTGTAAGACGGGCTGGAGCCGGCGTTGCAATACGAAGCCTGGGCGGCCGCGGCCTCGGCCTCGGCGGCCTCAAACTCAAGCGCCTCACGCTTGGCATCCTCGAGCGTGGCGCGCAGCTCGTCGAGCTCGGTCGACTTGGCGTCGACCTCCTCCATCGTCAACAGGTTGCCCGCACCGTCGATGCAGCCCTGCAACACAGTGCGCTCGTCATCGGTGGCATAGTCACCGTACATGTTCATGATGATCTGGGCGCGGACCTCTAGGGAATCGCGCTTGGCCCCCATAGAGGCGTTCCACTCCTGCATAGAGCCATAACCGTCGCCGCGGTAGTCGACGGGCTGCACCAGCGTCGCCTCGGACGGCGTAGACCGTATCGGATAGTGTTGCCGCGTGGGCATCAGTTGCGCCGGCGCCCATCAAAAGTGCCACGGTCAGAGCGGCGGAAAGGGCGGCGGCTTTCGGTTTTCGTGAATCGATCCTCATGTAGCTGGAAACCTCCGTAGTGAGTTTTTGCTGCGTTTAAGCTGCGTGTGATTCGATCGCGCTGCATAGTACCCCGAGCAATTCGCGACCTGCTGTTTTTCTCAAAAGGTGCACGTCATTTGCGTAAAACTCACATTCACTTAACAGGAGTTTTCCATATCTAGATTGAATATTCGCCGCTAAAAAGCCTGTTTTTTAGGCATTCCTATGCAAAAAAGGCGCCTGCGCAAACATTGTTCGCACAGGCGCCTTGAGCAGGTATTTTATGCAGTCATACCTATCGAGTCGCAAAGGGTCCTTGCACAAGTCGCCTTACTCGTCCAGTGCGGCAAAAGCCTGCTTCAGATCCCAAATGATGTCTTCAGCGTTCTCGGTACCAATAGAAAGTCGAATCGTGGAGGGCGTGATGTTCTGCTCGGCGAGCTCCTCGGCAGAGAGCTGGGAGTGCGTGGTGGTAGCCGGGTGCACGACGAGTGACTTGACGTCGGCCACGTTGGCGAGCAGCGAGAACACCTGCAGGTGATCGATGAACTTCCAGGCAGCCTCCTGGCCACCCTTGATCTCGAAGGTGAAGATCGAGGCGCCGCCATGGGGGAAGTACTTCTGGTACAGCTCATGGTCGGGGTGCTCGGGTAGGCTCGGGTGGTTCACCTTGGCGACATGGCTGTCAGCGGTCAAGAACTCAACGACCCTCTTGGTGTTCTCGACATGGCGATCGACGCGCAGCGACAGAGTCTCGGTGCCCTGGAGCAGGACCCAGGCGTTAAACGGGCTAATGCAAGCACCCTCGTCACGCAGCAGGATAGCGCGGACATAGGTCGCGAAGGCGGCAGGGCCGGCAGCCTCGGCAAACGAAACGCCATGGTAGGAGGGGTTGGGCTCAGCGATCTGGGCGTACTTGCCACTCGCCTTCCAATCGAAGTTACCGCCGTCGACGATCACACCGCCCAGCGAGGTGCCGTGGCCGCCGATAAACTTGGTCGCAGAGTGAACGACGATGTTGGCGCCGTGCTCCAACGGACGGAACAGATACGGGGTGCCGAAGGTGTTATCGACGACGACCGGAAGGCCATGCTTCTTGGCGATCTCGGAGATGGCGTCGATGTTGGGGATATCGGAGTTGGGGTTGCCGAGCGTCTCGAGGTAGATAACCGTGGTGTTGTCCTTAATGGCACCCTCGACCTCGTCCAGGTTGTGGGCGTCGACAAAGGTGGTCTCGACACCAAACTGGGAGAGCGTGTGCTCAAGTAGGTTATAGGAACCGCCGTAGATGGTCTTCTGGGCGACCACGTGGTCACCGGCCTGGGCGAGCGCCTGCAGGGCATAGGTGATGGCGGCGGCACCCGAAGCGACAGCGAGACCAGCCACGCCACCCTCGAGCGCGGCGATACGATCCTCAAAGACGCCCTGAGTGGAGTTGGTCAGACGGCCGTAGATGTTACCGGCGTCGGCAAGACCAAAGCGGTCAGCGGCGTGCTGGGAGTTACGGAACACATAGCTCGTGGTCTGGTAGATAGGCACAGCGCGGGCGTCAGATGCGGGGTCGGCGCTCTCCTGGCCAACATGAAGCTGCAGGGTGTCGAAACCAAAGGTATGCTCGGGGTTGTTGATGAACTGGCTCATGATGATCTCCTTGTTCGAATAAAAAGTAACTAAGAGTGAGAGAAGTAAGTCGTTGCCTCCTGATCACGCCAACGGGCGCAAACAGGAGCCCGGCATTCGTCTTAGCAAGCAATTCATATGCGGTCCTCCTTTTGACATCCCGGTTCCGTGGTCGGCTTAATTACCTACCGCCTTTGTGTGTTTTGAATAGTACGAACATCGTCTCCCCGGGTCAATCACTTAAAAGCGCTAACCTGTTATCGGTTTTTTAGATAGCTATCGAAAGGACGGGCGCCAATGACCCTCCAGCAGCTTCGCTTTTTGATCGCCGTGGCAGAGTCCGGATCGATCAACGCCGCAGCCCAGCGCCTCTATACGGCACAGTCCAATATCTCAAACGCCGTCAAAAGCCTGGAACAGGAGCTCCATATGGAGATCTTTACGCGCTCCAGCCGCGGCGTCACGCTCACCAACGACGGCACCGAGCTTTTGGGCTATGCGCGCCAGGTCGTAGAGCAGGCCGACATGCTCGAGGCGCGCTACGAGGACGGCGGCACCCCGCAAGCCCGCCTCGCCATTTCCGCCCAGCACTACGCCTTTTCGGTCGAGGCCTTTGTCAACGTGGTCGAGCGCTGCCGCGACAGCAAGTTCGAGTTCATCATGCGCGAGACCACCACATCGCAGATCATCGATGACGTCCGTGCGTTTCGCAGCGATATCGGCATTCTGTATCTGGATGACTTTAACGCCCGCGTTCTGCAGAAGGCCTTCGCCGATGCCCGTGCAAGCTTCCATCCCCTATTCGACGCGACGGTCCACGTCTTCGTGAGCGAGCGCCACCCGCTCGCACGCCGCCCTCAGCTGTCCCTTGCCGACCTCACGCCCTATACGCGCTACAGCTTTGAGCAGGGAACCTCAAACTCCTTCTATTACGCCGAGGAACCTTTTAGCTATATCCCTTGCGACCGCAACATACGAATCTCGGACCGCGGAACACTTACTAACTTACTTATCACGTCGAACGGTTACACTCTGTCGACCGGTGTCCTCTCCAATGAAATGCAATGGGGTATGGCATCGATCCCGCTGGCAGACGCCCCAACGATGCACGTAGGCTATATCATGCACGACGAGCGCAAGCCCTCTCCCCTCTTGCAGCAATACCTCGACGAGCTCAACCGCATCATCCATGCCAACTAGCCGTCGGAAGACAGGGTAGAAATCATAGATTGCTAGCCCCCGGCGGGCATGGCGCTACAATGGTCACTCACATGAAACGCACTCAACGAAAGGAAGCCCGTGAAGGTCATCATCTATACCGACGGCTCGGCCCGATCAAATCCGGGACGCGGCGGCTACGGCGCCGTGCTCAAATACACCAACCCCGCCGGCAAGACCTTTACCTCCGAGCTTTCGCGCGGCTACGCCAAGACCACCAACAACCGCATGGAGCTCATGGCCGTTATCGTGGCGCTCGAGGCACTCAACCGCCCCTGCGAGGTCGAAGTCCATTCCGATTCGCAGTACGTCGTCAACGCCTTTAACAAGCACTGGATCGACGGCTGGAAAAAGCGCGGGTGGAAAACTTCCAACAAGCAGCCCGTTAAGAACCGCGACCTGTGGGAGCGTCTGCTTGCCGCAAAGAGCCAGCATAAGGTGGAGTTCATCTGGGTGAAGGGGCATGCCGGCCATGAGCTCAACGAGCGCTGCGACGAGCTTGCCACCACCGCAGCCGACGGAGCCAACCTCGATATCGACGCCGGCTTTAACGAGAGCGACCTGTAGCGGCGTTTTCGCACGCTTTTGCGTCCCCCTCGCGCTACACTCGTCCTGTAGACCAAACAATGCAAGGGGGACACATGCTGCGCATAGCGACCATCGGCACATCCATGATCACCGACGACTTTATCCAAGTCGTCAACGCCAACGACCAAGCCGCGTTTGTGGGCACGCTCTCGCGCGATGCAGAGCGCGGCGCTGCCTTTACCGCTGAGCGCGGCGGCGAGCGCAACTTCACCGCACTCGACGAGCTCGCGTCCGCCGCCGACGTCGACGCCGTCTACATCGGCAGCCCCAACGCGCTCCATTACGAGCAGGCGCTCGCCTGCATCGCCGGCGGCAAGCACGTTATCGTCGAAAAGCCCTTCTGCGCCACCGAAGCGCAGGCGCTGGAAGTCTTCCGCGCTGCCGAGGCAGCAGGTGTCGTGGCCCTCGAGGCCATGCGCCCGCTCCACGACCCCGCTTTCCACGCCATCGAGGACGCCCTGGGTGAGATCGCCCCCATCCGCCGCGCCTCATTGCGCTTTGGCAAATATTCCTCGCGCTACAACGAGATTCTCGCGGGACGCGCCACCAATATCTTCGACTGCAATATGGCATCGGGTTCCCTCATGGATATTGGCGTCTACACCGTCGAGCCCATGGTCGAGATTTTCGGCATGCCCTCCGGCCTTACGAGCATGACTACTCTGCTCGACCCCACCACGCGACAGCTCACGCACGGCCCCATCGACGGCTGCGGTTCCATCCTCGCCAGCTACGGCGGTGGCCGCATCTCCGTCGAGCTCGCGCACTCAAAAATTACGAACGACCTGCTGCCCTCGCAAATCGAAGGCGAGCGTGGCACTATCCAGATCGACCATCTGTCCACGCCCCGCAACGTCCGCATCGACTATCGCGGCGACGTCGTACGCGGCTCGGCGACCGAGGCACCGCGCGAACAGAGCGACAACGGCCGCGTGCTCGACCTGCCCAAATCGAGCAACACCATGGAATACGAGCTCGCGGACTTTATCACCGCCATCGACGGCATCGATAACGTTAAGGAAGAGATTTGGGAGACCCCGGCGGGACGCCACGAGCTTGGCCACTACCGCGATGTCACGCTCGTCTCGCTGCGTATCATGGATGCCGTGCGCCAGCAGGCCGGCATAACCTTCCCGGCCGACGCAGGCAAGCAGGCATAGCGATGGGTCTCTTCGATACGTTCTTCTCCAGCGTCACCGGCGGCAGTCGAGAGCCTCAAAAACCATCAAACGTCGAGCTCGAGCTGCGCCGCAGGCTTACTGTGCTCGCAAGCGACGAGGCCACTCAAGACGCTCCCCTGCGCTATTTCCTGCGCTGGGAAGGGCAAGTCCAGGGCGTCGGTTTTCGCTTTACCAACACCAACCTCGCGCAGGCACGCGCACTCAGCGGCTGGGTGCGTAACATGGAAGACGGCTCAGTCGAGATGGAGATACAGGGGGCTCCGGCAAACATCCTATCTCATCTCGAGGCGCTTCATGCCTCCTACGAGCGCATGGGAACGCGTTTTCGCCTCGTAGACGCCCAGACCCGAGCCCCACTTGCCAATGAAGACGGTTTCATTCCTCGTTATTAGTATTGTGTGCTAAATACGGTATCATTTACCTACGACCGTTGATAGAAAAGAGGCGAGGCGCATGGCGGTGCAAAGAAGGAATACCAGGCAGCGAAAGCTGGTTCTCGACGCCGTGCGCCAAAGCTATAACCATCCCACCGCCGACGAAATCTACAACGTCGTGCGCGCGCAGGATGACAAAATCAGCCGTGGTACGGTCTACCGCAATCTCAATCTCTTGGCCGACGCTGGCGAGATCCTCTCCATCAAGACGCCGGGCGGCAGCCGCTTCGATCGCACGATCGAGCCGCATGCGCATATCATCTGCACCTCGTGCAGCCGCGTCATCGATGTACCGCTCTCCTTCGATGCCCAGCTCGACGCCAAGGCGTCCGAGCAAATCGGCTGGCACGTCACGTCGCACTACACCATCTTCGAGGGTCTCTGCCCCGACTGCCGGTAGATGTTTGGGACATGCCTACACAGCAAGTAGACGACGCAGTTCTTCTTCGACCGTGCGCGCGTAGCGGACGCGGTCGTTGATGCCGCGCATGCTGGGGTTGCAGCTCTCCATCAGATAGGGATGGCCCACCACGTTGAGCATGTCACGATCGTTCTCATTGTCGCCAAACGCCATCATTTCGTTAGGTGAGATCCCCAGCGCACAACCATAATCGGCAAGCGCGGACCCCTTGCCCGAATCAAAGCCGATAAAGTCCGTCCATTCGGTTCCCGATGTCATGACATCGACTCGATCGCTAAAGTGGCGCTCGAAATACTCCAGCGCCGCCTGCTGCTCCGCCTCGGGCGTCTGGAAGGCAATCTTAATGACGTCCTCGTCGATGTCTTCGGGACGGTCGACTACCGCCACATCGCAGTGGACCTCATAACGCAGGTGGTCAACAAACGCATCGTTGCCGCCCATGGTGTAGAGGTGCCCCTCACACGAAAGGGTCACGTCGGCATGGGGATACGCAACCACGGCATTCGCGATATCCATAGCAAGGCTACGCTCCATGGAACGCTTGACAACGGCACGCCCCTCGCTCATCACCAGGGCTCCGTTTTCGCATACATAGGCGAGTTCATCGGCCACCGGGGCAAACAGGTAGCGCAAGCTCGCATATTGACGGCCGCTCGCCGGCATAAACACGATACCGCGACGATGCAGCTCATCAATGAGCTCAAAGGCCTCGGAACGCGGCTCGCGCTCCCCCGGATGCAGCAACGTGCCGTCCAAATCGCATGCAATCAGCTTGATTCCCTCAAGACCCATATGCTTCCCCCAAAGCCTCCTATCAACAGCAAGACGGACTTTGATTGGTCGCCCCTCAAAGCCCGTCTTGCGCATACGCGCGCTTAGCCGCGCGTCTTTTTTACGATGGTAAAGTCGGGAGCCATGCTCACGACGACATCCGCCGCGCTCGATGCAAAGCGTCGGTCCGCATCGAGTTCGCGGGTAACCACCGAGAGCCGAACACTCTCGACACCCCGGAGCATACGGCCCAAAACAGGCTGCACCGGCGTATACATGCGCACGGTATGCTCGTCCGAGTCGCCCCGGAAGAGCGGCGCATGCATGTTGCCGATCTCCCAGCACGCATGCGCGAGCGCAATCGGATCCATGCGGTCGACTTCGACCAAATAAACCTCGGCGCTGCGCAGGCGCACGACAACCGCCACGGGCACCATGCCCGAACGGTCAATGGCGAGCACGTCGCCATCGGCAAGACGACCGCCGTCGGTAGCATCCAGCCGAACATCAATCGTGCGCCCCAGCTCCGTCACGCCCACAAACGCGCATACATCGGCCTGGTCCCAATCGAGCAGCAGCTCGTCAACTTCAAAGACGCCGCCCAACTTCCGGCGAAGCAGGAGTTCATAGGACGGATCGTTGAGATTTCCCAAGCATGTCGTCGAAACCAGGCGTTCAGGCATACTCTAACCCTCGACCTCAACGAGCTCGATATCAAAGTTGAGGTCCTTGCCGGCCAACTCGTGGTTGGCGTCGAGCGTCACAGCCTCGGGCGTCACGTCAATGACGACGGCGGGAACGGGCATGCCGCTCGGCGTGGACAGGAAGAGCTTCATGCCCTTCTCGATCTGCTCGATGTTGGGAACCTGCTCGGCCGGGAAGGTCAGAACCATCTCGGGATTGTGCTCGCCGTAGGCATCGGCAGCAGGAATGTGCACGGTCTTCTTCTCGCACACCTGCATGTCGACAACAGCGGCGTCGAAGCCCTTGATCATCTGGCCGGCGCCGCAGGTGAACTCCAGCGGCTCGCCGCGATCGTAGGAGCTATCGAACTGCGTGCCGTCGTCGAGCGTGCCGCGATAATGAGTCTTGACCTTCTTGCCCTGGTTGGTAACCTCCGTGATAAGGGCGGCGCACAACGCGGGCCGCCGTGAACATATGGCGCTAACTATACCCTAGTCATACAATTCAAGGACAGTTTGCAAAGAAACGCTGCAACCGGAGGAACCATGGCATATCCCGTATTTGACCTACACTGCGACACCGCCGACCGCATCGGCTGGGCCACGCTCGATCTCGACCTGCGCTTTACCGCCGGCACCGACGGTTATTTCCCCGGCGACGAAACGCATCCGCAAGATTTCGACCTCATCGAGGGCAACGCCTGCGCCATCTCGCTCGCAAAGATCGGCAACACGCCGTGGGCACAGTGCTTCGCCACGTTTGTCCCCGACGAGATTCCCACCGCCCACGCCGCGCGCTTCCAGGCGCAGATCATGGCACACATGAGCGGCCAAGCAATGCTCAACCACGACCGCATGGTCAACGTACGCAACGCCGCAGACATTCGCCCCGCGCTCAAAGACGGCAAGGTCGCCTGCATCCACACCATCGAAAACGCCACGTTCTTTGCCGAGGACCCCGCGCTGATCGAGGTGCTCAAGAGCCTGGGCGTACTCATGTCGTCACTCAGCTGGAATGCGCAGGGACCGCTCGCGAGCGGCCACGACACCCACGCCGGTCTCACCGCCGCCGGTATCGAGGCGCTTACGCAGATGGAGCACGCCGGCATGGTGCTCGACGTCTCCCACCTCAACGATGAGTGCTTTGACGAGGTTGTCGCCCATGCCACGCGCCCCTTCGTCGCCAGCCACTCCAACTCCCGCACCGTCTGCGGCGTCAAGCGCAACCTCACCGACGACCAGTTCCGCACCATTCGCGACATGGGTGGCATCGTCGGCCTCAACTACTGCAGCGAGTTCCTTTCCAACGACGCAACCGACAAAACCGCCGCAGACGTCACCTTCGACCAGCTGGCGGCACATATCGAGCACTGGCTCGACCTGGGCGGCGAGGACGTCATCGCGCTCGGCGGCGACTGGGACGGCGCCACGGTGCCCGCTTTCCTCTCCGATGCCAGCAAGATGCCCGAATTCCAGAACATGCTTTCCAAGCATTTTGGCAAGACCGTGATGCAGAAGCTCTGCAGCGACAACGCGCTTGCTTTCTTTGAGCGTTATTAAGAGCGCAATTATTTTCGCATCCCTTGAGCGGGCCGGCATGCCGAGCGGTCGACATGC
>URZJ01000047.1 GCA_900552395.1 uncultured Collinsella sp.
CCGAGGTGACGCCCGGCACCACCTCCACCTCCGCGCCGCCGTATTCCCCTGCAAGCTGCAAAAGCGGCCCGGCCATGCCGTACACGCCCGCGTCACCGCTGCACACGAGCGCCACGGCTTCTCCGCTCTGCGCGCGCGAAAGCGCCAGACGGCACCGTTCGACCTCGTGCATCATCGGCGTCGCGAGATGCGCCGCGTCGGGCACGGCGGCGAGCGCGAGCTCCACGTATTTCGTGTACCCCACAACGATGTCGGCCGCCTCGAGCGCGCGCCGAGCCGCAATCGTCATGCCGTCGGGGCCGCCCGGGCCAATCCCCACCACGAAGAGCTTTCCCATCACCGCTCCTTAAACGAAAGTTCGATAGTTACCTTGGAAAACGCGACGGTCACGCCGCCGTGAGCGAGCTTCGGGAAGAAAAGTTTGCCCCCGCCCGCGAGCGCCGCGCGCTCGCACACGTTGTCGACCCCCACCGTCGCGCGCACGAAATCAGATGGCGAAACGCTGCCTTCGACCTGCGACAACTCCTCTGCGGAATACGTCGCGAGCGGGATACTGCGCGCGTGGCAGAAGGCGAGCAGACCCTCCTCGCGCGCCTTAACGTCGATCGTCGCCGCCTCGCGCACGGCCGAAGGCGAGATGCCCGCCTGCCCGCACGCGAGAAGAAACGCCTCCCCGATCGCTTCGGTGCACGCACCGCGACGGCACCCTATGCCCGCAACGATGCAGGGTAAGACAAGGTGAAGCGGCTCGGGCGCAGGCGCCTGCGCCCGCACGCCCGCCGGCTTCCCCGTCACACCGGCGGGCACGACCTCGCCCGTTGTCTCCGCCGCGCGAACGGACGCACCTGCATTCGCGCCAGCGAACGGCGACACGACGATATCGGCCCGAGCGCGGTCGGACGCAATGTCAACCCCCTCAGGCGGCTGTCCCGAAATCGGCATGTCGGAATAGAGCGCCACGCGCCCGCCCGAAAGCAGCCGCGCCGACACTCGCTTGATAGCCTCGGGATTCGAAACGGCGAGCCCAGCACAGCGCGCCCACGTATCCACCGCCCACACGCCGCGGACGTCGGTCGCCGTGGTGATGACGGGGATGGCCCCTGCCGCGCGTGCCAGAGTTTGCGCAAGCTCGTTCGCACCGCCCAAATGCCCCGACAAAAGCGAGACGGCAAAGCGCCCCGCCTCGTCGATCACCACAACCGCGGAATCGTTTGCCTTCGAGGCGACATGCGGCGCGATCGCCCGCACGGCGATGCCCGCCGCGCCCACGAACAGAAGCGCGTCCGACGCTTCCCACGCGAGCGCCGTCCATGCGCGCAGGTCGGCCTTCCCCTCGCCGAACCCGCGCGAAACGGAAACGTTCCAGCCAGAGTCATCTTCACCTGTCTGCGCGCAATCGGAAAGCGCGCGTGCGGTGCGCTCCGCCAACGCATACCCCCTCTCAGTGAACGCTATGCAGGAAACCCTCATCTAGCGCACCACCATCGTCGAGAAGTAGCTGCCCCGATCGGGCACATCGTCGAGCGAGCGGTACACGCGCTCGCCCGGAAGCCCACAGTCCTCTACGAGCTCGGCACCGTCGAAGGCGCCCTCCTCGCGAAGGATGCGCTTCGTGTCCGCAAGCGAGCGGCGCGCCTTCATGACCACCTTCGTCCCCGGCCAGCCGATTGCGCGGCGAACGTCATCGTAGCCGCCGGGCACGATGTGCAGAGGCGACGACATCTCGGGCGTGAGGTCGCGCTCGAGCGCCGCGGCGACCGCGCAGAAGCTCGGCACGCCGGGAATGGCGCGCGCCTCGAACCCGCGGGCGCGCACGTCGGGCGCTATGCGCTGGAAGGTGGCGTAGATGCTTGGGTCCCCCAGGTTCAGCAGCGCGACGTCGCGGGCCGCATCCAGGTGCGCGACAAGCTCGCGAACAAGCGAGGCATGCTCGGCCGCGCGGCGCTCGGCGTCGCGCGTCATCGAGAATCGCACGGGGATCACCGTCTTGCCTGTAAGGTCGACGGCGCCGCGCACAATGTCAAGCGCGACCATGACCCCGTCCGCCGTTTGCGGTGCGGCGATGACCGGACACGATTCGATTGTGCGGACGGCCTTGATCGTGAGCAGCTCGGGGTCGCCAGGCCCCGTGCCCACCCCGTACAGCACGCCTTTACTCATACGTCGCCCCCAATTCCCCGATAACAGCATCGGCGCCCGACGTGCGGAAAAGCTCGCGGCGCCCGGCGTCGAACACGACCGCGGCGATGTCGCATGCGCCCGCCGCGCGGCGGCGCAACCTGTCCTCGATTGCCGCAGCGAGCGAGGCGCGCACAGCGTCCCCCACGCCGGCGGCCTCGATTACCTCGAGCGCCGTCGTGGTCGTGACCGACGACATGATCTCGTGCACGGTCTTCGCGCCCGCGCCGGCCAAGGCCGCGTGGGCGGCCAGAATCTCCGCGCGGCAGTCGGCGGTACGCGAATGGGTGTCCATGATGCCGCCCGCGACCTTCACTAGCTTGCCGATGTGTCCCACAAGAAGGACATTGGTAAATCCCTCGCGAACGCAGCAATCAATCGCATCGCCCACAAAGTTGGAGATGAAGACCACCGGCGCACCGTTTAGGTGGAAATGCCCCGAGATGAACTGCCCGCCGTAGTTGCCGGGCGTGAGCACGACTCCGCGCCGCCCCATAGCCGCATGCTGCCGGATCTCGAGCTCGATGCTGTCGCGCAAGGCAGCGAGGCTGCGCGGCTCGACGATGCCCGTCGTACCCAGGATGGAGATGCCGTCCTCTATCCCCAGGTGCGGGTTGAAGGTCTTTTCGGCAAGGGCAACACCCTCGGGTACCGAAATCGTCACAGCAATATTTCCAGAAAAGCCGTGCGCGGCGCACACCTCGCGCACCGCCGAAGTGATCATCGCGCGCGGCGTCGCGTTGATGGCGGCCGCCCCCACCGGCTGCTCAAGCCCGGGCAACGTCACGCGCCCCACGCCCACGCCGCCATCGACGGAAACTTCCGATTCGCGCGCGGGCACGCCCTTGCTGCCCGCAGCGCCCGTGCCCGGCCCCGCATGTTCCACGAGCGCGTACACGAGCACGCCGTCGGTCACATCGGCATCGTCGCCTGCGTCCTTTCGCACGGCGCACTGGGCGCACCCCTCGCCGATGCATACGTCGACCACGTCCGTCTCGACGGGCAGCCCGCCGGGGGTGACGATCGACACGCGGCCCACGGTCTTTCGTGACAAGAGCATCTCGCAGGCCGCCTTCGCCGCGAGAGCGGCGCAGCTCCCCGTGGTGTAGCCGCAGCGCAGGCGGGTCGTCCCGGTATATATGTAGTGCTCGAAGGCCACGCTAGCTGCTCGCCTTCCGATACCCCGTGGCAAACGAAGGGTCGTAAAGCTTGCTGCGCTCGTACGACTCCGCTTGCGCGCCGTCGTGCGCAAGCCCGCCGCGAGCTCCGAGCACGCGGCCCACCACCACGAGCGCCGTGCGGTCGATGCCCTCTCGCGCGCCCGCATCGGCGAGCGTGCCCACTGTGCATCGCACCACGCGCTCCTCAGGCCAGGTCGCCTTATACACGAGCGCCGCCGGCTCGTCGGAGCTGCGGCCCGCGGCCAAAAGCTCGGCGGAAAGCTCGGCGAGCATACCCGAGCTCAGGAAGATGACCATAGTCGAGCCACTTTCCGCCATGGTGCGCATGCCCTCGCCCGCAGGCATGGGGGTGCGCCCGGAAAGCCGCGTGATCACGACCGACTGGCTGATTCCCGGCAGCGTGTATTCCTGGCGAAGCGCCGCCGCGGCACCGCAAAAGCTCGACACGCCGGGCACCACCTCGTAGTCCACGCCGCGCGCGTCGAGCGCGTCCATCTGCTCCTGGATGGCGCCGTACAGGCACGGGTCGCCCGTGTGCAGGCGCACCACTTCCTCGCCCCGCGCATCTGCCGCGCACATCACGTCGAGCACTTCCTCCAAGGTCATGTGCGCGCTGTCGTAGACGATGCAGGATTCCTTGCACTCAGCGAGCAGCTCGGGGTTCACAAGGCTCCCCGCCCAAACGACCACGTCGGCCGCGTGCAGAAGGCGAGCCCCGCGCAGCGTGATAAGGTCGGCGGCGCCAGAGCCTGCGCCAACGATATGAATCATCCGAGCCTTCCCTTCCCGTTTCTCATCGCAACCGTTTACGCCGCCATTCACGCAGCGGGCAAAACACGGCGCCTGCGGCAGCAATCGGCGCAAATACGCAGGCAGGAGGAGCAATGCCGCCCGCGCTGGCTTTGACACGTTCACAAGTGCCCACTATCATAGTAAAAGTTTCGGCAACGAGCATATGACAATCGGATAAAAGGAAATGACCGGCGCGGCGCCTGCACAGCCCGCGCTGGCTTGCGGAGGGAACCAGGTGGGAATCCTGGGCAAGGGACATTACTGTATAGGACGCGCGGGCGAACCGCCTCGCGCCCCAAGCCAGACTGCTTCGCCTTTTCCTCACGGCATCGCCGTGGCGTTAGCTCCTTGTGAACCCCGAGGGGTGCGCTTTTCTTTCGCTTGTGCCGACAAGCAACTGTCGCCGGGGGACCGGCAAACCGAGGAAAGGAAAAACCATGTCCGACCAGATGTCACGCCGCGGCTTCATGGGCGCCGCAGCAACCGGAGCCGTCGCGCTCGCCGGAGTCGCGCTCGCGGGCTGCTCCAACACCTCCGCGAGTTCCGAGAAATCTAGTGAAAAGGAGAAGGCCGCGAAGCCGGTCATCCTCGTCACGAGCTTCGGCACGAGCTACAACGACTCGCGCCACATCACCATCGGCGCCATCGAAGACGCTATCCGCGAGAAGTACTGGCAGGACTACGACATCCGCCGCGCCTTCACCGCGCAGATCATCATCGACAAGCTGAAGAAGCGCGACGGCATCACGATCGACAACATGACCGAGGCGCTTGACCGCTGCGTGGAAGACGGCGTGAAGGAAATCGTCGTGCAGCCGACGCATCTCATGGCTGGCCTGGAATACGCCGACGTGAAAGACGAGCTCGACAAGTACGCCGACAAGTTCGACAAGATCTCGCTCGGCGACCCGCTGCTCACCTCCGACGACGACTACAAAAAGGTGGCCGCAGCCATTAAGGAGAACATGGCGTCCTTCGACGACGGCGAGACGGCGCTGTGCCTCATGGGCCACGGCACCGAAGCCGATTCCAACGCCGACTATGCCAAGATGCAGGAAGTGTTCAAGAACGAGGGTTTGACGCAGTTCTTCGTCGGCACCGTCGAGGCTGAACCGACCTGCGAGGATGTTATCGCCGCCGCGAGCGCCGCAGGCTACAAGAAGGCCGTGCTCGCGCCGTTCATGGTGGTCGCGGGCGACCACGCGAACAACGACATGGCAGACGAGACCGACCCCGACAGCTGGGCTGCGAAGTTCGTGGCCGCCGGCTTCGAAGTGACGTGCCTGCTCCAGGGTCTGGGACAGAACGTCGCGGTCGACGACATCTACGTCTCGCACGTGGACGACGCCATCGCCAAGCTGTAAACTCGCCGCGCACGGAGGCGCCGGTCGCGTCCCCGTGCAACGGGCATGCGCCTTTCCCCGACTGACGACGCATGCCCGTTGCATTCGCATCCCGACCGCCCACCGCACGGCGCGGGCGGTCGAAGCGATTGAAAGGAACCCCCTCCATGTTGAAGAAAACCCTCGTCTTCGCCCTGTCGGCGGCGCTTTGCGCGTTCTCGCTCGCCGGCTGCGCCGGAAATTCAATCGACAGCGCAAAGGCAAGCGATGCCGATTCCCAGGAAAAGACCGAACAGGCGGCCGATGCGCCCGCGGGCGCAAGCGCTGCCCCCATCACCGCCGACAAGGTGGCCGACGGCACCTATCCGATCACCGTAGATTCCAGCTCGAACATGTTCAGGATCGTGGACGCCCAGCTCATCGTGGAAAACGGCTCCATGCACTGCGTGATGACGCTTTCCGGCACGGGCTACGGCAAGCTCTTCATGGGCACGGGCGACGAGGCTGCCGCCGCGAGCGAGGCCGACTTCATCCCCTATGTGGAAAACGCGGAAGGCAAGTACACCTACGACGTGCCCGTTGATGCGCTCGACGAGGACACCGCCTGTGCCGCGTGGAGTATTAGAAAAGAGCAGTGGTACGACCGCACGCTTGTGTTCGAATCCGCCGGCGTCGATCTGCGCGCCGACGCACTGAAGTAACGCCATGCGGTCGATTCTCCCCAAGGGGGAAAACAGGAAGCGCCACAGCATCGCGGCGCGCGCGATCACCTGCGTTCTCGTCGCCCTGCTCGCGCTTCCCTTCGCGGGGTGCAGTGCGAGCCCGAACGCGACCGGTGGCACGGCGCGCTCTCAGGAATACACTGTGAGTGTCTCGCTTTCCGGTGGGTCAGGGCGCGCAAGCATCGCCTCACCCACCACAATTGTGAAGGATGGCGACACCTACACCGCGACCATCACCTGGTCGAGTTCGAACTACGACAAGATGACCGTCGACGGCGTGGACTACGCGCCCGTAAACGACGGCGGCAACTCCACGTTCGAGATACCCGTCACGCTCGACGAGGACATCGCCGTGTCGGCCGAGACCGTCGCCATGTCGACGCCGCACACCATCGACTACACGATCCACTTCGACTCATCCACCATGAAGGAGAAATCGGGCGACGATGCAAGCGGCGGCTCCCCTGCAGGAACGGCTTCAAGCGCCGCGGCCGACTTCCACAACGCCGATTTGGGCTGCGGCTGGGAGCCGACGGGGGCGCTTCAGCTTGAATACGCCGAGCACTTCACTGTCGACGAGTTCGAAGGCGGTCTGCGGCTTATCTGCGTTTCGAATGGGGAGCGTTTCCTCGTGGTGCCGCAAGATGCGAAGGTACCTGATGGGTTGAGCTCCGACATCGCGGTCATAAGGCGCCCCGCCGACAAGGTGTACCTCGTGTCGTCGGCGACGATGTGCCTGGTCGACGCGCTCGATGCGAACGACAATATCATCATGTCGGGCACGAAGGCCGACGATTGCTCGGTCGCAGGCTTCAAAAGCGCGCTCGAAAGTGGGGCGATCGCCTACGGCGGCAAGTACAGCGCGCCCGACTACGAGCGAATATCGGCCTCGGGCTGCACGCTCGCCATCGAGAACACCATGATCAACCACACGCCCGATGTGAAGGAAAAGCTGCAGAAGCTCGGGCTCGTCGTGCTCACCGAACAGTCGTCGAGCGAGCCCGAAGCACTCGGGCGCGTCGAGTGGATTAAGCTTTTCGGCGTCCTGTTCGACAAGGAAGACGAGGCCGCGCACCTGTTCAACGAGCAGAAGGCCCGCGTCGAGCAAACGTCGGGGCTCGCGTCGTCAGGTAAAACCGTGGCGTATTTCTACATTAACTCGAACGGGGCCGCCGTCACGCGGCGGGCGGGCGACTACGTGGCGCAGATGATCGAGCTTGCAGGCGGCAGCTACGCGCTCGATGACGCGCAGGCGTCGTCGACGTCAGGTTCGTCAGTAACGCTCGAAATGGAGCGCTTCTACGCGACGGCGAAGGATGCCGACATCATCGTCTACAACGGCACCATCGACGAGTCAGTTACCACCTTGAACGACTTCGTAGGCAAAAACGCGCTATTGTCGCAGTTCAAAGCCGTGAAGAACGGCAACGTCTGGGTCACAAGCGCCGACATGTACCAGCAGATGACTTCTACCGCCGACATTATCGACGAGCTGCACGGGGCGTTCACCGGCGATGACGCGAGCGACTTCCATTATCTGAGGAAGCTCGGCTAGGACCATGAGAAGCCGACTTTCCATGGCATACGACGAATCGGGGCGCGCCGCACGGTGTCGCGTCGTGACGGCGCTGCTCGCTGTTGCCCTCATCGTGCTCGTCGGGGCTAACCTGTGCATCGGGAGCGTGCTCGTGCCCGCAGACCACATCCCCGGCATCCTTTCGGGCGGCGCGGCCAATTCCATGGAAAGCCAGGTCATCTGGGAGATTCGCCTGCCGCGCGTGCTTTCAGCCGTGCTTCTCGGCGGGGCACTTTCGCTTTCCGGGTTCCTGCTGCAGACGTTTTTCAACAACCCCATCGCCGACCCGTTCATCTTGGGCGTCTCCTCGGGCGCAAAGTTCGTCGTCGCGCTTACGATGATCGTACTTCTGGGCGCGAACCAGGCCATGTCCTCGCCGGCCATGGTGGCCGCAGCGTTTCTGGGCTCGCTTATCACCATCGGCTTCGTGCTCCTCATCGCACGGCGCATAAGTTCCATGGCCATGCTCATCGTGGCGGGCGTCATGGTGGGATACATCTGCTCGGCGGCGACGAACTTCCTCATCGCCTTCGCCGACGACCAGTCCATCGTGAACCTGCACAACTGGTCTTTGGGTAGCTTCTCGGGTTCGAGCTGGGACGACATCGCGGTCATCGCGGTCGTGGTGATTACCGTGAGCGCATGCGTATTCGCGATATCGAAGCCCCTTTCCGCCTTCCAACTGGGAGAAGCCTACGCGAAAAGCGTCGGCGTGAACGTCGAACGCTTCCGCGTGGTGCTCGTCCTTCTAGCGAGCATGCTCTCCGCCTGCGTGACCGCGTTCGCTGGTCCGGTGTCGTTCGTAGGCATCGCGGTTCCGCATCTCGTGAAGTCGGCGCTAAAGTCGTCGAAGCCCATCCGCGTGATTCCTGCGTGCTTCTTGGGAGGCGCCATCTTCTGCGCGGGCTGCGATTTGATCGCGCGCACGCTGTTCTCTCCCGTCGAGCTTTCCATCAGCGCCGTCACCGCCATCTTCGGCGCTCCGGTGGTTATCGCGCTCATGTTGAAGAAGCGGGTGAGGTAGATGGGGGAATTCGTGCCGCGGCCCAAAACGCTCGGAGGGGGCATTCCGTGCTTAGACAGTCCTGAGCTCGCACGAAAGCGCCAGAAGGCACTTTCGGCTCGTGCGGAACTGCGCGCGGAACGCCTCCTCCGAGCGGAGCCGAACCTCGAAACTCCGGTCGAAACGCAGGCTGACGGAGCGCCGCTTTTCCGCATAAGCGACCTGTCGGCGGGCTACGACAAGAAGGTCGTAGTCGAAGGCGTCGATCTGGAGGTTCGCGCGGGCGACATCGTGGCGCTCATCGGGCCTAACGGCTCGGGGAAGTCGACCATCTTGAAAACCATCACACGCCATCTGGCACCGCTTGCCGGCGCGGTCGAGCTCGACGGGCGGGAGATTTCCCGATGGAAGACGGCGGAGTTCGCAAGGAACCTTGCCGTTATGCTGACAGATCGCCCCCGGACCGAGCTCCTCACCTGCCGCGATATCGTAGAGGCGGGAAGGCATCCCTACACCGGACGAACGGGCACACTCTCGCCCGACGACCATAGTCGGGTCGACGAGGCCATGAAAACCGCACATGTGGAAGAGCTCGCCGAGCGCGACTTCATGCAGATAAGCGACGGGCAACGCCAGCGCGTCATGCTCGCACGCGCCATCGCGCAGGATCCGCGTGTGCTCGTGCTCGACGAGCCCACGTCGTATCTCGATATCCGCTACCAGATCGACCTGCTGCGAATACTTCGCCACCTTGCGAAATCGCGGAATGTGGCTGTCATCATGTCCATCCACGAACTCGAGCTCGCGCAGAAAAGCGCCGACAAGGTGATTTGCGTGAAGGACGGCCGGGTCTCCCGCGCCGGCGTACCCGAGGACATATTCACGCGCGAGACGATTGGCGAGCTCTACGGCCTTCAGCATGGCACCTTCAACGAGCGCTTCGGCAGCGTGGAAATTGGACGCCCGCACGGCGATGCGCACACGTTCGTCATCGCCGGCGCAGGTACGGGGTCGGCTGTGTTTCGCCAGCTCATCCGGCAGGGCAAGGCGTTCTACACGGGCGTTCTGCACGAAGGGGACATCGACTGCGAGCTCGCGCGCGACCTGGCGGCGGAATGCGTGGCCGAGCGCGCCTTCGAGCCGATCGGGGATAAAACCATAGCCCGCGCCAAAGAGCTCCTCGTCCACTGCGCGCGCCTTATCGTGTGTCCCGCCGCCTTCGGCACCATAAACGCCCGCAACGCAGAGCTCGTCGAGTTCGCACGCTCGCACGGTATCGAGGTCATGCGAGCGTGCGAAGGCGCATCGGAGGATTCCTAATTGGGGTGGAAAGGATAAACTGGACTTTCTTTTAAGGATCCTCAGGCTACAGCTCCTACGCCGGCGAGGTCTACAAGGCGCCGGAGAACCTCGTGAACAGGAATTTCCACGCCGACGAGCCCAACCTGCTGTGGCTCACCGACATCACCGAGTTCAGGCTCCCGGGCGGCGAGAAGGTCTACCTGAGCCCGGTCATCGACTGCTTCGGCGGGATGCCCGTCGCCTGGTCGACAAGCGCCTCGCGAACTCGAGCCTGCGCCTAATCCAAGCGAGATTCCAGACTCGACAGGCCATTGAGAGTCAGGTCGTTAGCAACCTCCGAGACGCGCTCAATAGGAACCGAGCCATCAGACAGGGCCCACGTGCGATAGATACCGATAATACCCGACAGCAAAAACGCCAGATAGTAGTCGAACATCTCGTCCTTGAGACCGTGGGGCAGCAGATCGCGCTCGGCAATCTCGTGTTCGAGCGGCGCACGAAGACGAGCCATAAAATCATCGAGCGGAATGTTCTCGATCAGCTGACGATTGAGTACCAGGTTGTTGCACAGTGCCTCGTTAACGGTTTTAAAGAAGGTC
>URZJ01000048.1 GCA_900552395.1 uncultured Collinsella sp.
CGTCTGCTGGCTTGGCACGGTACAATACTTGCAGCTTTAATTCATGAATTAGTGGAGTTATTGATGGCAGAATCTCGTGCGGAGCGTAGGGCTCGTCGTGCTTTGATCGAAGCGACTGAAGGGTCGGAGGAGAAAAAATCTTCTAAGAAATCCAAGTCGTCTCAGGATGCGAAGGGTAAGGCTAAGGCCAAGCGTCCCGGCTCTCGTCGGAGCGAGGACAAGGCATCTCAGACTCGCACCAAGCGCCCACATAAAGATTCGGTTTCGCCTGCGCGAAAGGCCGTGGATCCCAAGTCGCCTTGTTCCATCATGCGGGCTTGTGGTGGATGCACGGCGATCAATCGTCCTTATAAGAAGCAGCTGGCGGCCAAGCAGGCTGCTATGGAAGAGCTGTTTGCCGAGCTCTGCGAGCGCGAGGGTATTGCTGTCGATCCCATTCGTGGTATGGGTGTCACCTTGGGCGACCCGGGTAAATATCCTGCGCCGCGTGGCTTTCGTCATAAGGCTGCCACTCCCTTTGCTCCCGGCAAGGAGGGCGCTGTCCGTTGCGGTTTCTTTGAGCGCGGCACGCACAAGATCGTTGCCGTACCCGAGTGTCCTGTCGAGGCGCCAGGTGCCCGTCAGATTCTCAACGGCATCGCGCGCGAAGCTGAGCGGCTGCATATTCCCGCCTTTAATGAGGACAAGCATCTTGGTTTGCTTCGCTATGCCGTCGTCCGCTGCGGTTGGCGTACCGACCAGGTCATGGTTACGCTCGTGACCGCCCAGCGTGACTTACCGCATGCACAGGAGTTCTTTGAGGCCGTCGCGGCACTCGATCCGCATATCGTCACCGTTGCCCAAAATATCAATGGCCGTCCCGGTAACGCCATCTTGGGTGAGGAGACTCGTATCGTCTATGGCGCCGAGTGCATGCGCGACCAGCTGCTCGGCTGCGAATTCGATATCTCCCCTACCGCGTTCTATCAGACCAATCCGCAGCAGACCGAGCTGCTCTATCAGCTCGCGATTGACGGCATGGACCTGCAGCAGGGCAACATTCTTATGGACGCTTACTGCGGCAGCGGCACCATCGGTCTGTGCGCCGCGAAGGATGCCCAGGACAGAGGTGTCGGCATTATGCTGCTCGGCGTGGAGCGCAACCCGGCGGGCATTGCCGACGCACGTCGCAATGCCGAGCTCAACGGCCTCACCCGCAGCGCTTGGTTTATGGCCGACGACGCCACCGATTACATCCTGGACGCCGCCGATAACAACGAGCGCGTTGACGTCCTTTCCATCGACCCGCCGCGCGCCGGCTCCACCCCCGAGTTCCTCGAGGCCGCCTGCGCGCTCAAGCCGCGCCGCATCACCTATATCAGCTGCAACCCCGTGACCCAAGAGCGCGACCTGCACCAGCTCCTCGACGGAGGCTATCGCCTGCTCAAGATCACGCCAGTCGACATGTTCCCCCATACCGACCACACCGAGACCGTCGCGGTCCTCGAGCGCCGCTAACCCACCCCAGTAGATTTTTGGGACATGCCTTAAAATCTACCGGCACAAGAAAGGGGGCGGCCCGTCTGGACCGCCCCCTTTCGTTGGATATATGAGCCCGTTACATGCTCTTGCGCAGGTCACACACGCCGGCTGCCGCCATCTCGCGCAGCAGCGTCTCGCGGTCGCGCGTCACGATCAGATCCAGCGGGAAGTGAATCTCATCGAGCATCTTGCGCGCGTGATCGAGTTTGCCAATGGCCATGCCAATGTGGGCATCGGTCGACACGCCAATACCCACGCCCAGCTCGGCGCAGCGCTCGGCGATCTTGCGGCATACGGCCCAATGCTCAGTGTCGACACCGTGTTCAAGACTATGGTTGTTGATCTCGATAATCTTGTGCTTGGCCTTGGCCGCCAGCAGCACCTCATCGATATCGAACGGCACGCCCGAGCGCCCCGCGTGGCCCAGCATGAATACCTTGGGGTGTTCCAAGGCATTGATATACATCTCGGTTGTCTGGGCGAGCGTCGCGCCTTCGGCAATCTGCGGATTATGCACGCTTGCCACCAAATAATCCAAATTGCGCGTCACCAAATCGAACAGCGAATGCTCACGACTATACGAATCGCCGGCGATATCGAGCGTGACAGGAGTATCCTCGCCAAACAGGCTTCCGTCCAGCGAAACGATATCAGCCTCGGCACCACGCAGCACCAGCACGCCGCTCCAAATGCGCGGCCAGATATCCTGGTTGATAAAGAACTGGTAACTGCGCAGGTCATTGGGGCAGGCTGTAACCATAGAGCTCAGATGGTCGGCAGATCCGAGCACCTGCAGACCACGCTCTGCCGCCCAATAGATGTTCTCCTCGATGGTTGAGTACGCATGCGCAGAGAACATCGTATGAGTATGAATATCACAAGAAAGAAGGTAGGGCATCGGGTCTCCTTGTCCAGTATGGCCGTCGCGTATATTCATTGTACGCATAGCTTTCGGCAGTCGTAAAACTGCTTCATCCCAATCACACAACGGCATAGACAACGGGGTCTGGCTTAAAACCAAACCCCGTTTCACGTAAAACATTGTAAGCAGAGCGCTTTACTTTCGACGATATTCGTCGGCCAGCTGCTTCCAGGCAGGCAGCGAGTTGACGATTGTCTCATAGCTCACGCAGTAGCCCAGGCGGAACCAGCCCGGCATGCCAAAGCTATCCGAAGGCACCGCGAGCAGCTCATACTTCTTCGCGCGCTCACAGAAGGCGTTCGCATCGGGCTCCAGCGCTTTCACCCACAGGTAGAACGCGCCATCCGGCTCAACATAGGTGTAGCCGTACTCCGCCAGCGCATCGGTAAGCGCGGTGCGGTTGCGCGCATAGGCCTCAACGTCACTCGGCTCATCGATGCAATCGATGATCACGCGCTGGAAGAGCGCCGGTGCACACACGAAGCCCAGCGTACGGGCGGCACCGGCAACGGCGGGCATTAGACGAGCTGCCTGAGGATTCGTATTGGGAACCAGGATCCACCCGACGCGCTCGCCCGGTAGCGAAAGCGACTTGGAATACGAGTAGCACACGATGGTGTGCTCGTAGATCGAAGGCACCCAAGGCACCTCGGCGCCATAGACAATCTCGCGATACGGCTCATCAGAGATGAGCATAATCGGATTCTCGGGATCGCGCTTGGCGTTGACCTCGCGCAGAACTTTGGCCAGTCGCGTCAGCGTGTCGCGTGTATATACGGCACCGGTCGGATTGTTGGGCGAGTCGATGATGACGGCAGCCGTCTTATCGGTAATCGCCTTGAGCACGTTACTCACGCTCAGCTGGAACGTATCTTCATCGGCGAGCGCCTCAACACACGTGCAGCCGGCCTTCTCAATCCAAACGCGATACTCCGGAAAGTATGGGGCGATAACAATAACCTCGTCGCCCGGGTTCGTAACGGCGTTGAGCGTGCAGGTGAGCGAAGCCGCGGCACCCACCGTCATAAAGACGTCCTTGCCCTCATAACTCGTTCCAAAGCGGCGGTTAAGCGATTCGGCGACGGCTGCTCGACATTGCGGCAGGCCCGGAGCGGGGGTGTAGCCGTGCAACTGGTCGCTCGGCAGCCCCAAGGCCTTCTTAATGGACTCCGCCACGGCAGCTGGCGCCGGAACACTCGGGTTGCCCAGCGAAAAATCGAATACGTTCTCCGCACCGATCTGCGCCTTGCGCTCAAGACCATAGCTAAAGATCTCGCGGATGATGGAGCTTTCCGCACCGCGAGCATACATAGTTTCGTTGATCATCTGTTCCCCTTTCGCATAGGCGCTATTGTACGCTTTAGCTGAGCAAAGTGCCGCAGCAATGTTGATTGGGGACAGACTTAAATGCGTGAAAACGCTCATTTAAGTCTGTCCCCAATCAACATATCGCTTAAAAGAAAAGCCTCCACAGGTTTCCCCGCGGAGGCTTTCGCTACAAGAACTATTTGTCGGCGTCGGTGTTGCCGTCAGCGTTGGCGGCATTGCCATCTCCGGCATCCTCAGACGCGACGTCGGCATCCTCCTGCATGGCCGCCTGCGCAAAAGCCGCGGCGTCTGCCGCAAGCTCCTCCTCGCTCATGCGAGGCGCACGCTTCTTGGTCGGCATACCGGCAGCCTTGGCGTTGCGCTCCTCCTTGGCCGCCAGGATATCGCCCTCGCGCTCAAGGTAAGCGTCCCACTCGTTGTCGAGCAGGGCATTCACGGCGTCGCCTTCGACGGTCTCGCGCTCGAGCAGCACCTTCGCCATCAGATCGAGCTGATCGCGACGGGCATCCAGAATCTCGACCGCACGGCGATGGGCCTCGCGCATGATGCGCTGAACCTCGATATCGATGCGACGCGCCGTCTCCTCGGAGTAATCCTGGTGATCGGCGTAATCGCGACCCAGGAACACCTGATGCTGTGCCTCGCCAAACACTTGCGTGCCCAGCTCCTCGCTCATGCCCAGACGCGTGACCATCTCGCGCGCCATCTTGGTTGCGCGCTCCAGATCGTTGCTCGCGCCCGACGTGATGTCGTCGCACATGAGCTCCTCGGCAACGCGGCCGCCCAAGAACACGGCAAGCTCGTCGAGCATCTCGTTCTTGGTCTTGAGGAAGTGATCCTCCTGCGGAAGCTGCAGCGTGTAACCCAAAGCCTGGCCGCGGCTGACAATCGAAATCTTGTGGACCGGATCGGAGTGCTCCAGGATGTGACCCACCAAAGCGTGGCCGCTCTCGTGGTAGGCAATCGTGGTGCGCTCGGCTTCGGTCATCACGCGACCCTTGCGCTGCGGTCCGGCAATCACGCGCTCCATCGATTCCTCGACCTCGTCCATCGAAATCACAGAACGATGGCGGCGGGCAGCCAACAGTGCAGACTCATTGAGCAAGTTCGCCAGGTCGGCGCCGGTAAAGCCAACGGTCATCTGGGCGAGCTTCTCAAACTTAACGTCCTCGTCCATCGGCTTGTTCTCGGCGTGCACGCGCAAGATCTGCTCGCGGCCCTTTACGTCTGGACGGTCGACCGTAACTTGACGGTCAAAACGGCCGGGACGCAGCAGCGCCGGATCCAGAATGTCGGGGCGGTTGGTGGCGGCGATCAGGATGACCGACTCGCTCTCCTCAAAACCGTCCATCTCGACCAGCAGCTGGTTGAGCGTCTGCTCGCGCTCGTCGTGGCCGCCGCCCAAGCCGGCTCCGCGCTGACGTCCCACGGCATCAATCTCATCGATGAAGATGATCGACGGGGCCTGAGACTTGGCCTCCTTAAAGAGGTCGCGCACGCGGCTGGCGCCGACGCCCACGAACATCTCGACAAAGTCGGAGCCCGAGATGCTAAAGAACGGCACACCGGCCTCGCCGGCAACGGCCTTGGCCAGCAGCGTCTTACCGGTACCCGGAGGGCCCACCAGCAAAACACCGCGCGGGATCTTGGCGCCCAGCTTGCGATAGCGGTCCGGATCGCTCAAAAAGTCGCGGATCTCCTCGAGCTCCTCGACTGCCTCGTCTACACCGGCAACATCCTCAAACTTGACCTTGGGGCGCGTTGCCTCGTTGGTCTTGGCGTTGGTCTTGCCAAACTGCATGTTCCTGTTGTTGGCGCCCATCATCTGGCGCATAAAGTAGAACATGATGGCGATCAGGGCAATCGTCGGCAGCGCGCTCATCGCAAAGTCGGCCCAAAAATCGGGGTCATTGGTGTTGACGATGTACTTGGTATCGGGGTGCTCTGCCATAAGCTCGGCAAGCGAATCGGAGCCGACATAGGTCGAGGAGAAGCTCTTGAGCTCGCTCGTGTCGCCCTTGTCCTTTTTTGTCTTCCAGTAATGGCCCGCCACGCTTCCGTCTTGAACCGTATAGGTCAAATCTTCGACACGGTCCTGCTTAATGGCATTGACCATCTCACTCGTCGCGAGCTTTACGGTATTGCTGGAATTGGCAAAGCCGGAGCCCATGTTAAAGAAGGCGTAGCCCAGAAGCGCGCAAGCCAAAATAAAATACAGCCAGCCCGTACGCGTGGGCTTCTTGCCTCCGGGCATCCCCGGGATCTTAGGCTCCCGGGGAGTCTGGGAATTGTTATCGTTACGGTCGTCGGGCATCTTACGAATAAACCTCCGATTTCAAAATGCCCAGATACGGAAGGTTACGATAGCGCTCGGCATAGTCGAGGCCGTAGCCCACCACAAAGGCATCGGGGCAATGGGTTCCAACATACTTGGGCGTGACGGCCGAGGTACGGTCCTCAACGTCCTTCCACAGGAAGGCGGCGACCTCCAGAGAAGCGGGCTTGCGGCTCTCGAGGTTCTTCATCAGGTACTTGAGCGTCAGGCCCGAGTCCAGAATGTCCTCGACGATCAGCACGTCGCGACCGCGGATGTCGATATCCAGGTCCTTAATGATACGCACGATGCCGGAGGACTTCACGCCGTCGCCGTAGCTCGAAACAGCCATGAAATCGATGTTGGTCGGCAGCTCGATCTTGCGCATCAGGTCGCCCATAAAGACCACGGCGCCGCGTAGGACCGCAATCAGCACCAGATCCTTACCCGCGTAGTCGCGAGTAATCTGCTCGCCTAGGCGAGAGACGATACCGTCGATATCCTCCTGCGTAAACAGAACCTTCTCGATATCCGGATGTTGAGAAGCCATGACAACCCTTTCTTGTGCTTATCGCCCACACACCGCCGTATGGACGCGAACTACACATTCTAGCAGCGCACGGGGTATATTTACCAGCCCGTGCGCCATCAGCGCGGGAATACCGTCAACGCCGCACAGAAAAGCTGGTGCGAGGAGCTAATCCGCGTCAACCACGCGAAGCAGATAGGCCACGCGCGTCGCCGCCGTGCACTTAAAACGTTCGTCCGCGCGAACGCCCGCGACCCATACTACGGCACCCCCCGGAGCCGTTCTTACCACGGGTACGCCAGAGCGGTCTGAAACAGGAATGCGCGCCTCGTTCAACAGGTCTGACACTTTCTTGCTTCGGCCGTTCATCCCCAACGGGCACATCACGTCTCCCGGCACAGGGCTATCCACCCACAGGCGCGCCGATCGTGCCTCGGTGGGAATCTCCCCGCGCGAGCCGACTAACATCCGCTCGCTATCGCGGTCGGCAAACCCCAGGGCCGCCGCATCCACCAAGGCCGCAACCTTTCCGGCAGCAGCAAGCTCGCGGGCACGGTGCACGATATCGCACCCCGGCTCCACAGCCATCGGCTCCGCTGTCAGCATATGCCCCGCCCCCAGCGGCAGACGACCGGGAACGGAGATCCAATCGGCCACTAAACCCTCGCGCGCCGCCGGGGCCTTGAACGCCAGCGTGCCAAACTCCACACGGGCATCAATTCCCGCAGGAAGCGTAACCGAGCCCGAGCCCGCAGCGACGCAGGCGAGCACGCGCTCCACGTGCCGCATCTCCGGTCGCGCGTCGGGATCGATGCGCTTAATCGCCAATCGCACGATACGCCGTGCAATCACAACCTCAGCGGCGGCAAGACGGCGCGCATCGAGCACAAGTGCGCCCGCCGCTTCCTTGCGCAGGCAGCTTCGAAACGCCTGTGCCGAAAGCTGGGAAAGAAAGGCGTCTTCGTCGCCCAGAATTTCGCAAGCGGCGCCAATCGTCTTACAGACGCTCGCGTTGCGCTGTGCCACCACCGGCATCACCCGATGGCGTACATAGTTGCGCAGGTACGAAACGTCCTCGTTGCTTTCATCTTCCCGCCATGGCTGACCGTGCACCTGCAGATAGCTCACGAGCTCATCGTGCGTGAGGTCGAGCAAGGGGCGAACCACAATGTTCCGACGGCGCGGAATGCTCGATAGACCCGCGGGACCCGACCCTTTAATGGCATTCATCAAAAATGTTTCCGCGCGGTCCGACGAAGTATGCGCGGTACAGATACGAGCCGCCGTCCGCGGTGCGCCCGATTCGGCACAAAGTTCGCGAACGTATCTCCGTGCCGCGGCATAGCGCACCTCGCGAGCCGCAGCCTCGATATTGCCCGATTCGTCATCAAAATAGGCATGCTCAACACACAGCGGCAAACCGTATTGTGCGCACAGGTCACGTACAAAGGCCTCGTCGCCATCGGATGCCTCCCCGCGCAGATGATGGTTTACATGCAGCACGTGCAATCGCTCGCGCGCAATGGGAGCGACGCCGCGCCCGTCCTGGATATCCAGCTTTGATGTGCAAGCCATAAGGAGCAGCGCCGTCGAGTCCGCACCGCCTGATACCATAAGCACTACGGGGGCAGCGGCCTGCCGCGTTGCCAGGGCGCTCTTATCCGTCCTCGGCGCGGCATGATGTCCATAGTGCTGAGATACCGTTGGCATTCGCTTCCTCCTCTATTCGTCCGCACTCATTGTATCCTTTGGAATCTTATGTCTCGCCTGCACCTTCATATCCTCGGCAGCGGCTCAAAAGGCAACTGCGCACTCGTCGAGGGACCTCAGGGGCTCATCATGATCGACAACGGCCTGTCCCGCCGCGAGACACTTAAACGCATGGCGGAGCTTGGCCTCTCGGCAGACGACGTCGCCGCTCTTGTAATCACCCATGAGCATGGTGACCATATCAAGGGGCTCGATGTATGGTGCAAGCACTGGCATGGTCCCCTCTTTGCCAGCAGGGACACCCTTTCATGCAAAGAAAACCTCACGCGCCTGCCCGTAGAGGAATTTGACCCCGGCGACACGCTCCCCATTGCCGGCATCCACGTGCAAACCTACTCAACATCGCACGATGTCATCAATCCTGTCGGCTATCGATTTAATGCTCTCGATGATTCCATTGGGTTTGCCACCGACACCGGAGAGTTATCGAGCAAGGCCATAGGCATCCTCAAAGACTGTCGAGTTCTCGCGCTCGAAAGTAACCACGATGTAACTATGTTGCGCGAAGGAGCGTACCCCCGCTTTCTTCAGGAGCGCATCCTGGCCACAAAGGGGCACCTCTCCAACAACCAGGCCGCCGAAGCCGCGCGCGAACTTGTTACCGATCGCACCGAACAACTCATCGCCATGCACATCAGCCAGGACAATAATCGTCCAAGCCTTACCGTCAAAAGCTATGCCAACGCGCTTGATGCAAGTCTCGATGATGAACTCGGCAGTTCTGCCACCCGTCTTCAAGGGCCACGGAAGCTCTCGATACGCCCTGCAAGCCAGTATCAACCGACAACCATTCAATAGCCCCTCAAGACAACAAAGGGGGGGCTGGGAATCACTTCCCAGCCCCCCTTAACTCATACTCTCGATTGAAGCAGAGCCATCGTTAGTCGATGGAGATCTTCGTAACGTTCTTCTTCTCGACAATCTTGGGAACCGTAACCGTCAGGATGCCGTCAGCATACTTAGCCGAAAGGCCCTCGCTCGAAGCGTCCTTCAGATACACGCCGCGCGTCGCGCTGTACGAGCTAAACTCCTTCTGCAGGAAGTTCTTGCCCTCGTTCTCCTCGTCCTCCACAACGTTCACGCTAATCGACAGGCGACCCTCGTTAAGCTCAACGTCGATATCATCCTTAGCGACGCCGGTCAGATAGGCCTTGACCTCATAACCATCGCCCTTGTCCTCGACATCAACGGGGAACGCCTTGGAAGCAATCGAGTTGTTTGCAAAATCGGTCATATCATCAAACAAATCGAACAGCGAGCTAGCAGAAGGACGAACGCCAAAAACCGAACGATAAGGAACCATGCTTGCCATGTTTACCACTCCTTTTAAGGACTGCCGAGTCATCTTCTAGGTGACTGGGACTTCTTTTGACGCTCTTATATATGCCCACCCAGTGCTCATATATACATCGACTATAAAGTTTTTTGAGTCCAGTACTATAAGCATATCTAAGTGTGTATGACTCAGGTCTTAGTAAGGTTAAGGTTCTTTGAACCAGAGCTTAAATAAGAAGTATGTTCGCAGCTACAAATAACAAGGGGCTTACAATGAGCGCGTACACGTTGTTGGTAACGAGCTAAAGGGCATCATGGACGACCAAAACCAGAACAATATGTTTATGCCGACGCAGGGCGAAGATACTTCTACGCAGCCGCCACGGTTCCATCGCCCCCACATCTCGCAAGAGCCCATTAATGATCCTGAGCCCGATTATGTGACGAGAAATCGATATCAAACGCTCGAGGATGCCCAAACGGGACGTAAACATATGGGCGTTGCCTCGGGAGACCCTGTATATCTGAAAGACGCACCATTATCTAAAAACAGCGCAGCTAGCGATGAGCCGATGAAAGCATCCGCCGCTCATCAACAAAGAGGGCCTCGACCCAAGCAAACCTTGACGCATTCGGCTCGCTATCTCGAAACGCCAAAACAGGGAAAATCAATCTTCGTTTCGTCAAGTAAACGACGCAAGCAGCATCAGCTGACAATTCTGCTTTTGATCATTGCGGCCATAGCAGTTGCCCTTGTTATACGATTTATTTTCTTTAAATAAAGGCTCAATACCAAAAACAACAAGATCGTCTGGTGTAATTGAGTCATTTACACCCCGTAAACGCAAAAAAGGGGGAGGCCGCGAGGCCTCCCCCTTCTTCAAGTCTTGCGACGG
>URZJ01000049.1 GCA_900552395.1 uncultured Collinsella sp.
CTTGATCAGTAACAGGTGGGACCGAAAAACTCGGCTACGTGTTACAGATTGAGATTTTCGGCCCGGTCCATTCCGTTTGTCTCGATCCGTAACAGGTAGGGCCGAAAATCCCTGCTAGATGTTACAGATTTAGATTGAGGGAACTGGCCCGCGCGTTCATCTCAATCTGTAACAGTTAGGACCGAAAAACTCGGCTAGATGTTACAGATCGAGACAAACGGATTCTGGCTCGCTCAGAAACAAAAAGACCGGGGGCGGCGCGCCGTGTGACGTGCCGCCCCCGGCTGAGAAATGGGGACAGGTTATGTGGGCAGGCAACCCCGCTAGTCTTTAGTCCAGACGACGGGTCTGCGCCACGTGCTTGTACCAGTAGGCGCTTGCCTTGGGCGTGCGCTTCTGGGTTTCAAAGTCTACGTAGAAGAAGCCATAGCGCTTGTTGTAGCCATTGGTCCAGGAGAACTGATCCTGCAGGCTCCACAGGAAGTAGCCGCCCACGTTGACGCCCACCTCCATGGCCTTGAGCAGCCAGCGCAGGTGCTGCTCGATGTAGTCGATGCGCGGCTGGTCGTCCACAAAACCGTCCTTGTAGGGGTCCTTGTAGCCCATGCCGTTCTCGGTGATGAAGATCTGCTTGTAGTTGGGGTAGCGCTGCTTAATGTAGACGAGCAGATCGAACAGGCCCTCGGGATAGATGATCCAGTCCCAGTCGGTGGTGGGGATGCCGGGCTTGTTCACGTGCTCGCCAATGCCCTTGACGCGCCAGCGGCCGGTACCCTTCTCGCCCGTGCCGTTGTGGTGCAGGTCGTTCTCGCCGTCGTAGGCCTTGAGGAAGCGGCACTGGTAGTTGTTGACACCCAGGTAATCGTTGTAGAGCGCAGCCTCGCGCATGATTTCCAGATCCTCGTCCAGGATCTGGATGGTGCCGCCCGAGATGGCGGCCAGGCGGTTGGCGCACTCGAGGGTGTCGGGAGCATAGTCCCCGCGGAAGGTGGCGTCGAGCAGGAACTGGTTCTGCAGCACGTGCTCGTTGTTGGCGGCCTTGATGTCGGCGGGGTCGTTCTCGTTGAGCGGATACTTAAACTCCAGCGATTGAATGACGCCGATCTTGCCCTTAAAACCGCCGTTGTGGAAGGCCAGCACGGCCTTGGCGTGGGCGAGCATCATGTTGTGCTCGCACTGGAAGGCCTCGGCCAGATGAGCTTTGACGCCGCCGGGGAAGGTACCCTCGATGTAGGTGTTGGAGGCGTCGGCCCAGATCTCGTTAAAGGTGAACCAGTAGGTCACCTGGTCGGCGTACTCCTTAAAGCAGAAGGTGGCAAAGTCCACAAAGGCATCGATGGTCTCGCGGTTGAGGAAGTCGCCCTTCTCAAAGAGGGGAAGCGGCGTGTCAAAGTGATGCAGCGTGACGAACGGCTCAACATGGTGCTTATGGCACTCGGCGAAGAGATCGTGGTAGAACTGGACGCCCTCGGGGTTGATTTCGCCGGTGCCGTTGGGGAAGATGCGGCTCCAGGCAATGGAGAGGCGAATGCCGTTGATGCCAAACTTCTCGCACAGCTCCAGATCGACGGGGTACTGGTTGTAGAAGTCCGAAGCGGGATCGGGGGAGAAACGGCCTTGGGCTTCCAGAAAGTCGTCCCAGGCAACCTTGCCCTTACCGTGAGTGCGGGTCTCGCCCTCTACCTGGTAGGCAGCAGTGGCGCCGCCAAAGACAAAGTCCTCGGGAAACTGCGCAGGCGGATTGGTGACGCTAGCAGGATTAACGGACATGATGATCCAATCGTCTAAATCGAAGGGCCAGCCGGTCTTGGATGGTCGGCTGGCCCTAGGCGTTACTTACTTCGAAAGCTGCTCGGAGACGAAGGCGAGAGACTTGTCGCCGTTCTGGGAGAGCTCAATGTACTGCTTACCGCGGCAGGCGACGCATTTGTTGCCCACGCGCTCGCAGTCTTTCTGCAGGTCGGCCAGGTAGCTTGCGGCCTGCGGGGCCAGGACGACCAGGTCAAAGTCGGGGAGCATGTCCACGTGGTTGCCATAGGCCTCGGCAGCGGTCTCAAGATTGATGCCGCGCTCCTTGGCAGCCTTGGCCAGCGCGTTGGCGAGCAGACCCGAGGTTCCGCCGCCCTGGCAGAGCACGAGCACGCGCTTGCCGTTGAGGTCGCTGGCGGTCGTTGCCTCGGCAGCGGGTGCTGCAGAAGTGGCAGGGGAGTCGACCTTCACGGCCTCGGCAGCAGCGCCGGCGGCAACGCTCTTGGCGTCAGCCTTGCCCTGGAAGGCATCGTTGAGCTTGGCGGCCTTCTCGGCGTTCTTGGCGGCGAGCTCCTCCTGGGAGATCTCGGCCTCCTCGGCGCACTTCTGGGCGTCATAGGCACGGAAGAACGGGTAGTACAGGACAAAGTCGACGACCAGGATGAGGGCGAGCATCACAAAGGCGAGCGGCTGGAAGCCCAAGCCCATGATGGTGCCGATGGGGCCGGGAACGGTCCAGGGCAGGGTGTACATAAAGCCGTTCATGCCCAAGAAGTCGATAAAGATCTTGAGGATCCAGATGTTGGCGATCGGGGCAAAGACAAACGGGACAAAGAAGACGGGGTTGAGCACGATGGGCGCGGCGAACAGCAGCGGCTCGTTGACAGCAAAGCAGACCGGGACGATGGCGGCCTTGCCGACGGCGCGCATTTCCTGAGACTTGGCCAGGAAGCAGAACATAAAGACCAGGACGAGCGTGGCACCGGTGCCGCCCATGCAGACGACGAAGTACTGGGCACCCTGGGTCAGGACAGCGGAAGCGTGCTGGCCGGCCTGGAACGCAGCCAGGTTGTCGGTCATGTTGGCAACGAGAGCGGCGGCGATGGCGGGCTCGACGATCGAGGGGCCGTGGACGCCGACGAACCAGAAGAGGCTCATGGCGCCGTAGATCACAGCGAGGCCAATGTAGCCGTCGGCAGCGGTGAACAGGGGCTGGAACACTTGGATGACGCCCTGGGCAAAGCAGAAGCCAAAGGCAGCGCGGAAGACGATGTCAAAGACCCAAAAGACGGTGATGCAGACGGAGAAGGGGATGATGTCCTTAAAGGTCTGCGAGATGTTGGGCGGAACCTGCTCGGGCATCTTGACGGTGATGTTGCGCTTGATGAAGAACTTATAGATGATGCCGGTCACAAACGCAGCGATAAAGGCGGTCAGCAGGCCTTTGGAACCAAGGTAGGTGGTGTTGAAGCCGCTGGCGGCGTCCGTGGCGATCGTATCGCTCGAAAGGAGCAGGAAGCCGATGATGGCTGCGCACATGCACGAGATGAAGTTGATCTGGTTGTTCTTGGGCAGGTCGCGGTTCTGAGCGTCGGCGAAGTGCTTGGCGGTGGTGGCGGCGCAGGCGATGGCCAGGATGCCCATGGAGTAGTTGTAGCACTTCCACAGGGCGTTGTTGATGTCATCGGGCCAATAGAAACCCCAGATGTTGGGGACCGAGGCTACCAGGCAGAAGATGGACGAGAAGATGATGATGGGGATGACGGAGATAAAGCCGTCGCGGATCGCCTTGAGGTACTTGTTGCGGGCGATCGCGTTGAAAAAGGGCTGGCCCTTTTCGATGATGGCGATGAGTTGCTCCATGCAATGCTCCTAAGAGTCGGTGGGTTAGCAACGATGGTAGCTTTTGGCGTTCGGTTGCCAAAATGTTGACGTTGCCATTTTGCGGCACAAAAAAAGACGCGAATCGGGGGTTCCTGTGCCTGCGAACCGTCGATTCCTTACGCGTAAACGTTTGAGCCGCCCGGTGGCTCTGTGTTTGCACAATGGCAACGTTAACATTTGGTCGACAAAAGCCGTTCGGGGAAGCGGGATTGTCGGTGAACGGTAGGTTTTGGGTGGTGAGCGTATGGCGGGAGAGGCGTTGGATATACTTGGAGGCGTTCATTTTGTCTGTTGGGATGCCCGCGATGGCATCGTTGACATAGAAAGATCGACCTATGGCCGCTGTTAAAAAATCGGTTTCCGTTAAGGACGTGGCGCGTCTCGCGGGCGTCTCGGAGCAGACAGTCTCGCGTACGGTGCACGATTCGCCCAGCGTGCGCCCCGAGACCAAGGAGCGCGTGCGCGCCGCCATGCGCGAGCTGGGGTATCGCCCCAATTTTGCCGGTCGATCGCTGCGCCGCGGCAAATTTAAGACCGTCGGCGTCGCCATGTTCAACATTACCGGCACCGGCAACCTCGACCGTATGGAGGGCTTTGCCGCCGCGGCCGACAAACATGGCTATGCCATCACCCTCACTAAAGTAGACGGGCATCCGTATACCCTCGAGAGTGCATCGTCGCGCATGAGCGCACTGCCGGTGGACGGCATTGTCGTGATCATGAACCGCATGCCGGCGGACTTTGGCACCTTTGAGCCGCTGCCCGGTATGCAGACGGTGCTCGTTACCATGCTGGAGCACCCGCTGTGCTCGACGGTTGATAACGATCAGTTCGATTGCTCGCGCCAGGTTGTCGAGTACTTGCTGGGGCAGGGGCACAAGACCGTGCACTTTATCTCGTGCCCCGAGCGCTCACTTTCGGGCATGCAACGCGAGGAGGGCTGGCGTGAGACATTGCGCGCGCATGGTGTTGAGCCGCCGCGACTCGTCCGTGGCGATTGGACGGCACAGAGCGGATATGCCGCCGGCCAGGTGCTTGCGGACGATCCGAACTGCACAGCCATTTATGCTTCCAACGATGCCATGGCCTACGGCTGCATTCGCGGGCTCGAGTCGCGCGGGAAGCGCGTGCCCCAGGACGTGAGCGTGGTGGGTGTTGACGATAGTTTGGGCGATATCGTGCCCGATCGTCGCCTGACTACGGTGCGCTTTGACAACAAGCGCGTCGGCATGTGGGCGGTCGACAAGATTGCCGGCGCCGAGGGCGTTGAGTCTGGCGTGGAGCACATGCTGTTTCCGGGCGTGCTCGTCAAGGGCGATACGGTGCGCGATGTACGCTAGGGTGCGGTCCCGTTTGGGTTTCCGCTAATTGTGTTCAAGAATGTTCGGATTGGTTTAAAAACCGTTCACGGGCGAAAAACGACCGTTTATAGCTCGAAATTACGTTTTGCGCTGTTCTTTTTTGTTTGAATGTTAATGTTCCTGCCATACACAGCGCAGCGCGTATGCCCGGACGCGATGCTCTCCGTTGGTTCATATGTGAAAGGAACGCAATATGGCAACCAAAGAAGAAATCTCGATGGTTGGATTCGAGATTGTCGCATACGCGGGCGACGCCCAGACCGATCTGCTTGCAGCGCTCGATGCTGCTCGCGAGGGTGATTTTGAGAAGGCCGAACAGCTGCACAAGGATGCGAGCGATGCACTCATTGGCGCCCACGACACGCAGACCAAGCTGCTTTCGCAGGAGGCCGGCGGCGGCGAGATGGAGATGACCTTCATCATGGCCCACGCTCAGGACACCCTCATGACCACCATGATCTTGGAGAAGCAGACCCGCTTTACCATCGATGCCTATAAGCGCATCGCCGCACTCGAAGCTAAGCTCGCCTAACGAGCCCGCACAACTCGTCCCCTTCCAAAAGCCCTGCCGCTACCTGCGGCAGGGCTTTTTCTGTATCCCATCTGTCTTGGTTGCGGTGAAATAGGGACTGAATAGGGGCCGGCGGGCGCAAAACAATCCCTATTCCACCGCAACTCATCCCGAAATAGTCATTGGGGACAGTCTTGTTGCGCTCCGTTGGTCCTCCCGTTCGATTTTTGCTCGGTGGGTATACTTCCTTTCGCATTAAACGCCGGACTGAGGAGGTATCCAAATGCCGGATAACGGGTCAATACAAAAAAGAGACGCGCACGAGATGGCTCATGGGCGTCCTGTCCAGATAACCGAGCACACGACGGTAACCGAGCTGCAGCCCAGCTTGTCCGATGTCGTGTGCGCAAACAAAAAGCTGCAGATTGGCTTTATCGTTGCGCTCGTGGTGCTGGCGTTGCTGTCGGGCTTTGTAGCTCGTCCGCATTTCGCCGATACCAAAACTTGGGACTCCACCATCGAGGGCATCGATCAAAAGAAGGGCAATGTTTTGGCGCTCACGACCTCGTGCGTTGCCCTGTCTGCGGGCATCACGGCGCTGCCGGGTGATACGGGAACGCCGGTTGCCGAGCAGCTCGCACAGCTTTCAGGCAACCTCGGTATCGTGCTTGCCGTGCTATACCTAGAGAAATACTTGCTCACGATTTTGTGGTCGGTTGGCTTGGGCATCTTAATCCCGTTTGCGTTGGTACTCTTTGCGGTCTCGCTTGGCATTCACGGACGCTGGAGCACGAGTGCCGTCCTGCGCCGCGTGGCGACCCGCGTGCTGGTAGTCGCCATGATCGGCATGGCGTTGGTGCCTGCAAGCGTGTGGGTATCGCAAAAGGTCGACGAGACATATCGCGTCAGCATTGAACAGGCCGAGCAAAAGGCAGCGGACGCTGCGGAAAAGACCGATACCACGGACAAGTCAGGCGAGACCAGCTCAAAATCGAACAAGAAAAAGTCCGAGGCCACGGAGTCCAAAAACGTACTCGAGCAGTTGACTGACGGGGCCTCGAGCCTGGTCACGTCGGTAACCAGTGGTGCCAAGCAGATGACCGACGAGATCGTGCGGCAGGTGACCGATCTGATCGAAGGCGTCATCGTGATGATCGTGACCTCGTGCGTTATCCCGCTGCTGGTGCTCGCGGCGTTTCTGTGGCTGGGACACACGCTACTGGGGATCGATATCTCTGGCCCGGCGAACTATTTGACGGGCCGTTTTCTGAGCGCTCCGTCCAAACATGCCAAGAAGAGCGGGCAGTCTGAGTAGGTGGCAAAGCGATCTTTGGAAGATCAACCGTAAGAAGGGCAGCCGAGACACGTTCTCGGCCGCCCTTTTGTTTGTTGAACACATGGTCGCTACGTCTGCGCCGGGCTCAAACGGTCGCCAATCATCCGTGAATGGTATTTGTTCAAAAAAGAACAAAGATAAACAAATAATGGTTGCAGTCGCTGTTCGAATGTGTTCAAATAAACATGAACAGTGAAGAACCGCACATTCAGATGCCCGGACCTGAACGCGATTCAACACTTCCAAACAGAAACTACGCACCTGCGTATCTCTCAAGGAGGATGTCATGAGGGTTGTAATCGCTTCCGATGCCGACGGTATGTCGATGAAGGAGTCCATCAAGGAGATGCTCATCGCCGATGGTCACGAGGTCGTCGACTATTCCGAGACCCCTGCCGCGGACTTTGTCGATTCCGCGACCGCCGTTGCCAAGGACCTGCTGGAGCACAAGGATTCCCAGGGCTTCGCATTCGATAAGTACGGCGTCGGCTCCTATATGGCCGCCGTCAAGATCAAGGGCATGGTCGTCGCCAACATTTCCGACGAGCGTTCCGCCTACATGACCCGCGAGCACAACGGCTCGCGCATGGTCACCATGGGCCCGGGCGTTGTGGGCACCGAGGTCGCCAAGAAGATCGCCCGCGAGTTCCTGCGCGCCCAGTACGCCGGCGGCCGTCACCAGATCCGTGTCGACATGCTCAACAAGATGGCCTAACGAGAGCCACCGAGAACTCGAACTTCTATCTCAACTTGTGAATTCAGACGAAAGGACGTTCTGATGAAGAAGACCATCGCAATCGGTTGCGACCATATCGTTACGGACGAGAAGATCTATCTGGCCGACCGCCTGGAGCAGGCTGGCTACAAGGTGCTCGACTGCGGCACCTACAGCCACACCCGTACGCACTATCCCATCTACGGTAAGGCCGTGGGCGAGGCTGTTGCCAGCGGCAAGGCCGACTTTGGCGTGGCCCTGTGCGGCACCGGCATCGGCATCACCAACGCCGTCAACAAGGTTCCCGGCGCCCGTTGCGCCCTGGTTCGCGACATGACCTCTGCCCTGTATGCCCGTCGCGAGCTCAACGCCAACATCGTGGGCTTTGGCGGCAAGATTACCGGTGAGTTCCTGATGGCCGACATCATGCTTGCCTTCCTGGAGGAGCCCTACGAGAAGACCCCCGAGCACGATGCCCTGATCGCCAAGATCGACGCTTGCAATAAGGCCGACGCCGAGGCTCAGGCTGACCCGCACTTCTTTGACGAGTTCCTCGAGAAGTGGGACCGCGGCGAATACCACGACTAGTGGGGTTACGCGGTTTTGCCAAACCGCGTAACGGGTCGACGCTGCGAAGCCATCTGGCGGGCAATCTGCCGCTCAGCTTCGACGGCATGACCAGAAGGTCAATGCCGTCTCGCTTCACGGCACCTTGCCTCGCCAGCTGGCTTCTCGCTGATGTCTGAGTGACCTGTGGGGTTACCGCTGTTGTTGCGAAGATTTCTGATACGGCAAGCTGCTCCGATAACACGTTTGCTTGCTTGGCTTGAGTGCTTCGTTTTGGCGGTACCCGGCATTCTGTAGCTTTTCAATTGACGGCTCGCGTTTCTGTGAGGGGGCGCGGGCCGGTTTTCTATCAGCCCCACTGACTCGGCGGGCTGGCGTACGAAAGGGAAGGCTCCTATGGAGTTTGTTCTTGATAACGGTTCTATTCGTGTGGCACTGAGCACGGCTGGCGGATCGTTCACTTCGATTAAAGCCAACGGTCGCGAGTACCTGTGGCAGGGCGATCCTTCGGTCTGGTCGGGCCAGGCACCCATTTGCTTTCCGATTTGCGGCGGCCTTCGTGATGGCCGCGCGATGACCATGGGTGGCCGCGAGGTCAAGCTTGCCCGCCACGGCTTTGCCCGCAAGCAGGAGTGGAAGCTCGAGGAGCAGAGCGACAACATGGTTGCGCTGAGCCTAAGCTCTGCCGACCATGCCGAGTTGCTTGAGCAGTACCCGTATCCGTTTAAGATCGTTGCTCGTTACGCGATCGATTCGGAAAAGGTGGCCGTGTCGTACGAGGTGACCAATGAGGGTACCGAGGACATGCCATTCTTTGTGGGTGGTCACCCCGGCTTTAAGTGCCCGCTCGACGAGGGCGAGTCCTATGACGATTACGAGCTTCGTTTTGAGCAGCGTGAGGCCGCCGAGCTCTGTACTGCCGTTCCCTCGACGGGCCTGATTGATGTTGAGCATCGCAGCAAGAACCCCATGATCGGCCAGAACCTGCCGCTGACCCACGAACTCTTTGACTTTGCCGAGACCATCTTCGACGTGCTCGAGAGCCGCGTGGTTACGCTGACCAAGAAAACCGAGGACAAGGGCGTGCGCCTGACGTTCCCCGATATGCCGTACCTGATTGTATGGAGCAAGCCTGAGGGCGACTTTGTGGCCGTGGAACCGTGGGGCGGCCTGTCCACCTGCTCCGACGAGGACGATATTCTGGAGCACAAGCGTGGCTGCCTGGTTGCCAAGCCGGGGGAGACCGTCACCCGCGGTTTTGAGATCGAGATCCTTTAAAGAGCTATCGTATGTTTGGGGTCGCACACGTCGTGCCCCGGAAACAGGAGTTCAACATGATTCTGACCGTTACCATGAACCCGTCGATCGATACGCGCTATCAACTCGACAAGCTGATCATCGACGACGTGAACCGCGTGACGCCTGAAAAGACCGCTGGCGGCAAGGGCCTCAACGTGAGCCGTGTGCTGCTGCAGCTGGGCAACGATGTGCTCGCGACCGGCCTGCTCGGCGGCCACATGGGCGCCTATATGGCCGAGCTTATGGATGCTGACGGCGTCAAGAACGACTTTGTGCCCATTGCCGGTGAGACGCGCATTTGCCTGAATATTCTGCACGAGGGTAATCAGACCGAGCTGCTGGAGAGCGGTCCGCAGATTGCGCCTGCCGAGCTCGAGGCCTTTACGGCCAAGTTCGCCGAGCTTGCAGCGAAGGCGGACGTCGTGACGCTTTCGGGTTCGCTGCCGCGTGGCGTCGATGCCGGCTACTATGCCGAGCTCGTGAAGATCGCCGAGGAGGCGGGCGCCAAGGTGCTGCTCGACACTTCGGGTGCATCGCTGGAGGCCGCGCTGGAGTCCGACGCTAAGCCTGAGCTCGTAAAGCCCAACCTGACCGAGATTAACGGCCTACTGGGTACGTCCTTTACGACCGATGATGTCGATGCCCTGCGCGAGGCGCTTGCCGCCGATGGCCGCTTTGCCGGTATCCCCTGGGTTGTCGTATCGATGGGCGCTGCCGGGTCGGTGGGCTTCCATGAGGGTCGCGCGTTCCGCGCCAAGACACCCGCGATTGCAGCTGTGAACGCGACGGGTTCCGGTGACTCGACCATCGCCGGCTTTGCGCATGCCATTGCTGCTGGTGCCGACGATGTCACGGTGCTCAAGACCGCCAATACCTGCGGCAAGCTCAACGCCATGGATCCCAAGACCGGCCACCTGGTCATGGACCGCTGGGACGAGATCTACAACAACGTTGAGGTCGTAGAGTTGTAGCGGTTGTGACTCCTAATAGAATGAGCGTGGATAATCTCCTGCTTTTGGTGCCCATACGAGCTCAAAGTGGGAGATTTTCCACGCTC
>URZJ01000050.1 GCA_900552395.1 uncultured Collinsella sp.
ACATCAACATCATCGACACCGCCGAGTTCGCCATCCCGGGCCTTGACGACGAGTTCCGCGTCATCGTCTCCCCGTGGATTCTGACGGTGCTCGTGACCGACCGCCTGGCTCGCTACTACGAGACGGTCACCAAGCACAACCTTAAGTATCGTCGCTACTATCACCAGTTCGACTACTAAAGCAAACGGGTGCGGGAACGTGCCGGGCTATTGAGAGGAACACAGAATGAGACAGTACATCATCGCCAGCCATGCGCACTTCGCTACCGGCATCAAGGAGAGCGTCGAGCTGCTCTCGGGTGCTCGCGACAACGTCCACGATCTTTCGATGTTCGTCGATGACCGCATGGACGTGGCCGAGGAGGCCCAAAAACTGCTGGCGGGCATGTCTGCCGACGATGATGTCGTTGTCTGCACCGACCTCTTTGGTGGCAGCGTCAACAATGAGTTCACCAAGATCGTCCAGACGCGTCCCCGCGCGTACCTCGTTACCAACATGAACCTTCCTCTGCTCATCCAGCTGCTGTTCTCTGACGAGTCGGCGCCGGTTGAGGAGACGATTCGCGCCATCGTCGCTGCGGACGATACGCGCGTGAAGTTTGTCAACGATCTTTTGGTCGATGACGAGGAGGAGGAAGAGTTCTAATCCGCAGCACCTACTGACACGCCGTATGACGGCACAAGACCTTTGGGGGGTCACATTATGATTCAGCTACTTCGCGTTGACCATCGCCTGCTTCATGGCCAGGTCGCAGTTTCCTGGGTTCAGGGCCTTGGCTCCAACTGCATCTTCTGCGTGGGCGATAAGGTCGCCAACGACCCGGTGTGGAAGACGACGCTCAAGATGGGCAAGCCTGCCGGCTGCAAGCTCGTCATCAAAGATATGGAGCATGCCATCGAAGCTATCAACTCGGGCGTGACCGACAAGTACAAGATGATCATCTGCGTCGCCACTATCGCTGAGGCAAAGCAGCTTGTTGAGGGCTGCCCGCAGATCAAGTCGGTCAACCTGGGCAACACCAAGCCCAAGGACGAGAAGCGCCCCGATACTCGTCAGGTCTCTCGTCAGATCTTCCTGACCGCGGCCGAGGAAGCCGATGTGCGCGAGATGCTGGATCGTGGCATTGAGGTCGAGATTCGACCTCTGGCCGATGACCCCAAGGTTGACTGCGCCAGCGTGCTCTAGGCGTTCAATTTCGAAGAGCCTGCGGGTTCTTCGTAGTGTCCTATATGGAAAGGGGGATGTATGCTTACCCAAGCAATCCTCATCGGACTTATCGCCGCATTTGGTAAGTTCGACTACCAGCTCGGTACGCTCTATGCGTTCCGCCCCATCGTCTTGTGCCCGCTCGTGGGTCTGGTGCTGGGGGACCTGCAGTCCGGCCTCGCGATCGGTGCGAGCCTGGAGCTGCTGTTCATGGGCTCGATCTCCATCGGCGCCTACGTGCCGCCTGATGAGACGATCGGCGGCGTGCTTGCCTGTGCCTTCGCTATCCAGCTGGGCCAGAGCACCGAGGCAGCCATCGCGCTTGCCATGCCCATCGCCACGCTGTGCCTTGCCATCAAGAACATCCTCAACGCCGCCCTGCCGATCCTAGTTGACCGCGCTGATGTCTTCTCCAGCCAGGGCAACCTTAAGGGTGTCTATGCGATGCACTTCCTGATCGGTTCCACCGGTGTCATCATGGCGTTCCTGCTGTGCTCGCTGTCGTTCTATCTGGGTGCTGACGCTATCCAGGGCATGCTCGACTTCATCCCGCCCTTTGTCCTTGCTGGCTTTGGCGTTGCCGCCAACATCCTGCCGGCCATGGGCTTCGCCATGCTCGGCCGCCTGGTGCTCACCAAGCAGCTCGTGCCCTTCTACTTCCTGGGCTTCCTGCTGTGCTCCTACGCCAACGTGCCCGTCCTGGGCGTCGCCCTGATCGCCATCATCATCGGCATCGACAAGTTCGACCTGCTCGGCCTGGGCGGAGCCCAGCCCCAGCTCTCCGCGGAAGGGGATGAGGACGATGACTTCTAGTCCCGAGAACAAGATCACGCGCTCCGACCTCGTCAAGAGCGCCCTCAACACCGGCGCCCTGGGCATGGAGTTCTCCTGGACCTACTACAAGCAGATGAACATCGCCTTCTGCCTGATGGTCGCCAACATGCTCAAGAAGATCTACGCCGGCCGCCCCGACGACTACGCCGAGGCCCTGCACCGCCACTGCGCGTTCTTCAACATCACCGTCCAGTTCGCCCCGTTCGTCGGCGGCATCGCGATGGCCATGGAGGAGAAGGTCGCCCGCGGCGAGATCGAGCCCGAGAGCGTCAACGACGTCAAGGCCGCCCTCATGGGCCCGCTGTCCGGCATCGGCGACTCCATCTTCCTGTCGACGCTGCGCGTGGTCGCCGCCGCGGTGGGCATCAGCCTGTGCCAGGCCGGCAACCCCTTCGGCCCCATCGCCTTCCTGCTCATCTACAACGTCCCCGGCTTCGCGCTGCGCGTCTGGGGCGCCGTCAAGGGCTACGAGCTGGGCGTGGGCTTCCTGGACGAGGCCCAGAGGACCGGCCTCATGCAGAAGATCATGACCTGCGTGGGAATCGTGGGCGTCATGGTCGTGGGCGCCATGTGCAAGGACATGTTCTGGGCCAGCATCCCGGTGGCCATCGGCTCGGGCGAGGACGCCCAGACCCTCCAGGACATCCTGGACGGCATCATGCCCGGCATGCTCGGCATGCTCGCCTTCTGGCTGTACTACTGGCTGCTGTCCAAGAAGATCAACCCCATGGTGCTGATCGTGGCCACCATGGTCGTGGGCATCGTCGGCGCGTTCTTCGGCGTGCTGGCGTAAGGGCCCGGCCTATTATCTGCCCCCAAGGGAAACGGCGACCCATTGCGGTCGCCGTTTTTTATTACCGAAAGCTAGCTGGAGGTGCTTCGTGATTCGATCTGACAATCCACCCGACAATGGCGTGAGCGGGGCGATGTATCTATTTGGCACGGCGCTCTTGTGGAGCTTTATCGGCATCCTCGTTCACGCCAATTCGCAGTCAGCTCTTTTGATCGGTGCCGTCACGGCAATATTTATGGCACTCTTTATCCTGCTCGTCGGCAGGCCTGTCCTCCGCGTCAGCCGTCTTATTGCCCTTGTGGCCGTCTGCAACTTCGTGACGGGCACTACGTTTAACTTTGCCAACCAGCTCACGACGGTCGGTAACGCAATCGTTTTGCAGTACACCTCGATGATTTTCGTTATCGTGTATCAATCGCTCGCAACTCACACGTTGCCTTCGCCTGCGAAGATTGCCTCCGTGGTGGTCGCTTTTACGGGTATGGGACTTTTCTTTTTGGGTGATTTGAGTCCCGAGGGCATGCTCGGCAACCTGCTTGCCGTCATTTCGGGCGCCACCTTTGGGCTGTGTTTCTTTTTGAACTCTCGCGCCGATGCGTCGCCCATGGTGTCCTCGCTCATCTCCTGCGGTATCTCGATGCTGCCGATCGTCTATTTTGCTGGTGCCCTAGACTCCGTGAGACCATTTGAGTGGGGGCTCATGCTGGTGCATGGCCTTTTTTGCAGTGGTCTTGCGAGCGTGCTGTATGCCAAGGGGATTGCGCGCACCAACGCGTTTGCGGCCAACTTGGTCTGCATGAGCGAGGTCGTGCTCGCTCCCTGCTGGTCGGCGCTCCTCTTTGGCGAGGTCTTTCACTGGAATGAGTTTTTGGGTGCGTCGATTATCGTTTTGGTGATTGTGGCCAACTTGGCATCCGATGCCTTTGGCGATGGCTTTCTGGTGGCGCTTGTCCGCCATCGAAACAAGGAACATGCCTGATGGGATACGTTTGCCGTTTACGGTAAAAAACACCCCGCTGAGCGAGTGGTATTAAATAGTAAGGACCTGCATACCTATAATTGGTATCAAATCATTTGTACCTGGCATGGGTGTTAGCAGCACACCAGGTACACTTCGAGCCGTGTGATCGAACTCCCGGAATTGATATCAGCAACGCGCGCGACGGGAGTGACGACGGTTCGATATTCCTTATTGGGAGGAATTATGCTTGTCCAAGCAATCCTCGTCGGCTTAGTCGGAGCGTTTGGATGCCTCGACTACCAGCTCGGCACCCTCTACGCGTTCCGCCCCATCGTCCTGTGCCCGCTCGTGGGCCTGGTGCTGGGGGATCTGCAGACCGGCCTTGCCGTTGGCGCCAGCCTGGAGCTGCTGTTCATGGGCTCGATCTCCATCGGCGCCTACGTACCGCCCAACGAAACCGTCGGCGGCGTGCTCGCCTGCGCGTTTGCCATTCAGCTCGGTCAGGGTACCGAGACGGCCATCGCGCTCGCCATGCCCATCGCCGTCCTTTCGCTGACGATCGGCAACATTACCAATGCTTTGTTCCCTGTGTTTGTCGATATGGCAGACAAGTTCGCCCTCAAGGGAAACCTCAAAGGCATCTACGCCGTTCATTGGGGAATTGGAATTTGGGGTTGCGTTGAGTACTTCCTGCTGTGCGGCGGCGCCTTCTATCTGGGTTCCGACGCCATTCAGGGTCTGCTCGACTTCATCCCGCCCTTCATCATCGACGGTTGCGGCGTTGCCGCCAACATCCTGCCGGCCATGGGCTTCGCCATGCTCGGCCGCCTGGTGCTCACCAAGCAGCTCGTGCCCTTCTACTTCCTGGGCTTCCTGCTGTGCTCCTACGCCAACGTGCCCGTCCTGGGCGTCGCCCTGATCGCCATCATCATCGGCATCGACAAGTTCGACCTGCTCGGCCTGGGCGGAGCCCAGCCCCAGCTCTCCGCGGAAGGGGATGAGGACGATGACTTCTAGTCCCGAGAACAAGATCACGCGCTCCGACCTCGTCAAGAGCGCCCTCAACACCGGCGCCCTGGGCATGGAGTTCTCCTGGACCTACTACAAGCAGATGAACATCGCCTTCTGCCTGATGGTCGCCAACATGCTCAAGAAGATCTACGCCGGCCGCCCCGACGACTACGCCGAGGCCCTGCACCGCCACTGCGCGTTCTTCAACATCACCGTCCAGTTCGCCCCGTTCGTCGGCGGCATCGCGATGGCCATGGAGGAGAAGGTCGCCCGCGGCGAGATCGAGCCCGAGAGCGTCAACGACGTCAAGGCCGCCCTCATGGGCCCGCTGTCCGGCATCGGCGACTCCATCTTCCTGTCGACGCTGCGCGTGGTCGCCGCCGCGGTGGGCATCAGCCTGTGCCAGGCCGGCAACCCCTTCGGCCCCATCGCCTTCCTGCTCATCTACAACGTCCCCGGCTTCGCGCTGCGCGTCTGGGGCGCCGTCAAGGGCTACGAGCTGGGCGTGGGCTTCCTGGACGAGGCCCAGAGGACCGGCCTCATGCAGAAGATCATGACCTGCGTGGGAATCGTGGGCGTCATGGTCGTGGGCGCCATGTGCAAGGACATGTTCTGGGCCAGCATCCCGGTGGCCATCGGCTCGGGCGAGGACGCCCAGACCCTCCAGGACATCCTGGACGGCATCATGCCCGGCATGCTCGGCATGCTCGCCTTCTGGCTGTACTACTGGCTGCTGTCCAAGAAGATCAACCCCATGGTGCTGATCGTGGCCACCATGGTCGTGGGCATCGTCGGCGCGTTCTTCGGCGTGCTGGCGTAAGGGCCCGGCTGCATAGATTTTCGTTGCAACCTGGAAAGGGGATGGAGCGGGCCTATGCCCTCCATCCCCTTTTTGTATAGAAGGAGTTCGTATGTTCGCGAAGGATCGCGAAGAAATGCGCCTGACGCCGGCAGAGGTCAGGCTGATTCTTATTGAGTCCCTGCAGTGGTGCGCCAACAACGCGGTCTACTTTTTGGGGCTTATCGGTGCGGCCACGTATGATCTGGCTGGCACGGCCTTTTTGGTTGCCGCCATTACGCTCGTGCGCAATCTTATGACGTCGGTGGGCAATATGGTGTCGGGCTCGGTCATCGATCGCTTTGGACCGCGTCGGACGTCGTTTGTGACGTGCGTGATTACGGCGGTGCTTTCGCTTGGCGTGGGGTTGGCGCCGTTGTCTGTCCCCGGGCTTGTGTTTGCCGCGTGTGTCTTGGGACTTGCGGGCGGTTTTATCAACACCTGCACGCATGCGTTTCCGGGATACCTAGAGTCGACCACCGAGGGCCGTACCCGCGTGAACGGTCTCATGGTGTTTTACAGCAATATCGCCTATACCGCTGGCCCGCTGCTCGGTGGTGCCATCGTGAGCTGTTTTGCCACGCAATCGGTCTATCTGCTCATGGCGGGCATGATGGGTGTGGCGGCCGTGCTCTCCTTGGGCTGCCACGAGTGTGTTGTTCCCGCAAAAGGGGAGAAGCCGAAGGGCGGTATTCTGGGCGGCATGGCCGAGGGTGCGCGACTTACGTTTCGCGACCACGACCTGCGCCTCATCTTTATCTCGGGCTTTTTGGGTTTCTTTGCGTTCGGCGCGTTCGATTCGCTGGAGTCGTTGTTCTACCGTGATGTGCTCAACGTGGATATCGTCTGGCTGGGCTGGCTGTCCTCGGTCGTGGGCCTCACTTCCTCGGTGGGCGCGTTCATCCTGACCAAGCTTTCTGCTCGCCATGTCAACCTACGATTGCTGCTCGGCGCGCTCATGGCCGTGGGCATTGGGTCCATGGTGTACGTGGGCACCGATATGCTGGGGGTCGCGATTATCGGTCAGGCGATTAACGGTCTGGCCTGGGGGTTCCTGGAGCCGCTGCAAATGATCTTGATTCAGGAGCGCGCAGACATCAAATACCTGGGGCGCATTACCGGCTTTGTGCGTTTTGGCCTGATGAGCGCCGGCGTGGTGCCGCTGCTGGCGGCTCCGTTTTTGGCGGAGGCTTTGGGCGTCCAGACGGTATTGTTTGGGGCATCGACCATTATTGCGCTGGTAGGAACGCTGTTCTTTGTCACACAAGGGAGACGCCAGGGGCGTTAGCTATACATCAAATTCTAATTTAATACCACTCACCAGAGAATTTCGACCGTTCACCGAGGATTGGGGCAGATTGAAAAGTGGTATTAAAAACACGTTAGGTGTATGTCTATAATTGGTATCGAAAAGAAACGCGATGTATAGATTCGCGTGCAGGACAGAAAGGAAAAGCCATGAAGGAAACCGAGAAGATCGAGATCATGCACTTTAGCCAGGAGGGCTACGTCGAGGACGGCAAGAACGTCTACGAGGCCGGCAAGAAGATGACCGCGCTCGCCGACAAGGTCGCCGACGAGGGCTACGACGCCGTGTTCCTGATGGGCGTCGGCGGCACCTGGGACGAGCTCATGCAGCTCGAGTACCTCATGAACAAGTTCGGCGACCGCGACCTCGAGGTCTACCTGATCCACGCCGCCGAGTGGAACGTCATGGGCCACAAGCGCATGACCGAGAAGTCCGTCGTGCTCACCGCCTCCGAGTCCGGCACCACCCCCGAGGTCCTCGAGGCCGTCAAGAAGATGAAGGACATGGGCGTGCGCGTCTACGCCATGACCAAGCCCGAGGGCCCCATCGGCCAGGCTGTCGGTGCCGAGAACTGCGTCAAGATGGCTTCCGATCACGGTAACGGCGGCTGCGAGATGGGCTACTACCTCGCCGACTGCTTCGGCCTGCGCCTGCTCAACCGCCGCGGCTGCTTCCCCAAGTTTGACCTGTTTATCGAGCAGACCAAGGATATCTGGAAGGACATGCTCGATATCCGCAAGCGCTTCGAGCCGCGCGCCGAGGAGCTCGCCAAGAAGTACGCCCTGGCCCCCTACACCATGTTCATCGGCTCCGGCGCCCTGTGGGGCGAGACGATCCTGTTCTCGATGTGCATCCTCGAGGAGATGCAGTGGAAGCGCACCCGCTACATCACCTCGGCCGACTTCTTCCACGGCACCCTCGAGCTCGTGGAGCCCGGCGTCCCCGTGTTCCTGTTCATGGGCGAGGACGAGAACCGCAAGCTCGACGAGCGCGTCCGCGCGTTCCTGACCCGCGGCGTGACCGGCGACACCGACATCAACATCATCGACACCGCCGAGTTCGCGATCCCCGGCCTTGACGACGAGTTCCGCGTCATCGTGTCTCCGTGGATCCTCTCCTCGCTGATCACCGATCGCCTTGCCGCTTACTACGAGACGGTCACCAAGCACAACCTCAACTACCGTCGCTACTATCACCAGTTCGATTACTAATCGGCGACAAATTAGCTACTGATCAAGAAGCACCCTGCCCGGGCGCATGCGTCCGGGCATTTTTATGCCGAAGTTCGCAAGAAAGGGGAATCGAATGAGGCAGTTTATCGTTGCATCCCATGCTCATTTTGCGTCCGGAATCGTCGAGAGCATTGGGCTACTCTCGGGCGAGCGCGAGAACGTCCATGCGCTGTCTATGTATGTCGACGGAAACGAGGACCTGGTCAAGGAGGCCGCAGCGATTCTGGACGGCTTTGCCGCGGACGATGAGGTCGTCGTTTGCACCGACCTCTTTGGCGGCAGCGTCAACAACGAGTTCACCAAGATCGCCCAGACGCGCCCCAACACGCACCTGGTGACCAATATGAATCTGCCGCTCCTTATTCAGCTGCTGTTCGTGCCCGACTCCACCCCGATCGATGAGGCCATTCGCCAGATCGTCGAGGCGGACGACACCAAGGTCAAGTACGTCAACGACCTGCTGGGGCAGGCCGAACTCGATGAGTTTTAATCGTTAGGAGCACATCATGATTCAGATGATTCGCGTGGACTATCGACTGCTTCACGGCCAGGTTGCCGTTAGCTGGACCTCGGCTCTGGGTGCCGACTGCATCCTGTTAGTGAGCGACACGGTCCTCAACGACAAGCTTCGTCTGCAGGCCCTGTCCCTTGCAAAGCCCGAAGGATGCAAGGTCGTCGTCAAAAACACCGAGGATGCCGTCAAGGCGCTCCAGAGCGGTGTGACCGATAAGTACAAGCTCTTCGTGGTTTGCGAGACGATCCAACAGGCCGGTGCCGTCGCCAGGGCGATGGGCGTCAAGAAGATCAACCTCGGCAATGTGGCCTTTAGCGAGGATGCCCGCCAGGTCTCGACGAGCGTATTCCTTACGCCCGAGAACGAGGCCTACGTGAAGGAGCTACTCGGCGAGGGCTATGAGCTGTTCATTCAGATGATTCCGGCGGATGCGAAGACTGATGCCGCAAAGGTCATCGGTTAGGGGCTGTCATGGTTATCAAGACGATCCTGATTTTCCTGATTGCCCTTTTGGGCTATTCCGAGTGGCTGACCGGTACGAGTTACCTTCAGCGCCCCATTGTGCTCGGACCGTTGGTCGGCCTTGTCATGGGCGATGTGGTGACCGGCACCATTATGGGCGCCACGATGGAGCTTGCCATGGTCGGTGCCATCTCGGTCGGTGCGTATAACCCGCCCGATACGATTTCCGGAACCATTCTGGGCGTGTCGCTTGCCATGCAGGCCGGCGCGGACGCTTCGGCGGCCCTGACCCTGGGCATTCCCATCGCAACGATCGTCCTGGCGCTCGATACGGCCCTGGGCCAGCCGGTCATGCTGCTGCTGGTGCACCGTATCGACAAAAACGTCGAGGACGGAGACACCAAGGCCATCACGCGCAACATGCTCATCGCCGGTTACGCGCAGAGCTGGTGCGGCCTGCTGATCATTCCCCTGGCATTCTTCTTTGGCGCCGATGCTGTTGCCAGCCTGCTCAACATCATCCCCGATTTCGTTCAGACCGGCATGGATGTCGCCGCCGCCTTCTTGCCCGCACTCGGCTTTGCGATGCTGGCGCAGATGATTATGAACAAAACAGTGGCTCCGTTCTTCTTCGCTGGCTTCTTCCTCGTCGCCTACTTTGGCATTAGCACGACTGGCGTGGCGATCTTTGCCGCGATTATCGCCGTCGCGATGACGGTTTTGGGTGACAAGAAAAAGGCGGAGCAGCCCGCAGCGGCAACCGAGGATCCTGCGATTGGGAGTGGGTTCGATGAGTTTTAAGTTTGAGTCTTCTTACGACGGGCTGATTTCCCGCGCAGACCTTAAGAAGCTGTTCTGGCGCTCGATTCCCTATGAGCATTCCTGGAACTACGAGCGTATGGGCCATATCGGCTTTATGTGGGCCCTTATGCCGATCCTTCGCAAGCTGTATCCGCAGGATGCGGACTTTAAGGCCGCACTCAAGCGCCATATGGAGCTCTATAACGTCACGCCGTATATCTCGACGCTTCCCATGTCCATTGCTGCCGCAATGGAAGAAGTCAACGCCACCGAAGATAACTTTGACACGAGCGCGATCTCTAATGTCAAGCTTGCTTTGATGGGACCGCTGTCCGGCGTGGGCGATGCCTTCTACTGGGGTACGCTGCGAATTTTGGCAACGGGTGTCGGCACGTCGCTGGCGCTGCAGGGCTCTATTCTTGGCCCGATTTTGTTCCTGCTCGCTACGGTGGGATGCATCTTTTCACATACCATTTCACAATTTGT
>URZJ01000051.1 GCA_900552395.1 uncultured Collinsella sp.
TTCTTGTCCAGGAAGACCTGCACGTCGCGTGGGTCCATGATCTCGGTGACGATCGGCATGTCGAGCTCAGCAGACGCCTCGCACAGCAGGTCCAGACCGGCGGGGCCCATGCCCTGGTAGGCGTACGGGGAAGTGCGGGGCTTGTAGGCACCGCCGCGCAGCATCGTGGCACCGGCGGCCTTCACGCGGCGGGCGATGCGGATGAGGTTCTCGCCCTCGACGGAGCACGGGCCGGCAATGACTTGGAACTGATCGCCGCCTACATGTACGCCGTGGCCGCAGTCGATGACGGAGTCCTCGGGGTGGAACTTGCGGTTGGCGCGCTTGAACGGCTCGGAGACGCGCTGCACGCGCTCGACGACGTCCATGGACTCGAGCAGGAACGGGTCGATCTTGGTCGTATCGCCCACCAGGCCGATGATCGTCTCATTCTCGCCGCGCGAGACGTCGGTCTTCAGGCCCTTTTTCTCAATCCAGCTGACGATATGGCTGACGGCCTCGTCGCTGGCGCTCTGCTTTAAAATTGCAATCATGGTGTGCCTCTCACCTCGATGGATAACCCTTGCAAAAACGGCCCGCATCGCGAGCCGTGTATATATGGTGCATGAGAGTTTATACTATCTGATTCGCTTTTGCCTTCTAAAGTGAGCCGTTGTGCCGCGTCTTCCTCGGAATTGCAAAGCTTTTTCTTTTATTTTGATAGCCCGTGGTGCACTTGGGTATAATGCCAAACGTTGGCCCTATTAGCTCAGGGGATTAGAGCGTCTGCCTCCGGAGCAGAAGGCCGTTGGTTCGAATCCAACATGGGGCACCATCGAACGTAAGGCCGTCCGAACCTCGCATGGTCCGGGCGGTTTTTCTTATACCGACGCGACGTGATGGGATGTGGTATGGCAGCAACGGATATCGAGCGCGGACTCTCGACCGCCGAGGTCGAGGAGCGCATCGCCGCCGGTAAGATCAACCGCAACATGGAGCTCAAGACCAAGTCGGTCAAAGAGCTCATCATCGAGAACCTCTGCACGCTGTTCAATTTGATCAACGTGATCTTGGCGTTCCTGGTCATTTTGACCGGTTCGTTTAAGAATCTGACGTTCCTGTTCGTGGTGTTCCTCAATACTGCTATTGGCGTCATTCAATCCATGCGTTCCAAGAAGATGGTCGATAAGCTCACACTGCTGACCTCCAAGAAGGCCATCGCGGTGCGCGACGGCGCCGAGGTGGAGCTCGACCTGGACCAGATCGTGCTCGATGACATCATCCGCTTGGGGCGCGGCGACCAGATCCCCGCTGACGCCGTGGTGGTTTCGGGCGAGGCGCTCGTGAATGAGAGCCTGCTGACGGGCGAGAGCGATCTTATTAAGAAACAGCCCGGTTCCGAGCTCATGAGCGGCAGCTTTATCGACTCGGGCCTGCTGCGCGCCCGCGTGATCCATGTCGGCGCCGACAACTACGTAGCCAAAATTAATAACGAGGCCAAGTACGTCAAAAAGGTCAATTCCGAGATCATGAACGCGCTTAACGCCATCGTGCGGTTTGCGAGCATCATCATGATCCCGCTCGGTTTGGCGTTGTTTTCCTCGAGTGTGAGCGAGCTGTGGGATGCCGCGGGAACCCCGGGCGATAGCGCGCTTTCGTGGTGCTTCTCCGAGCTGCTGGCCGGCCGCGTGCCCTCGTCGGCGCTGCTGTCCACGGTGGGCGCCCTGCTGGGCATGATCCCGCAAGGCCTGGTGCTGCTGACCTCGTCGGTGCTCGCCATCGCCACGGTGCGCCTGGCCCGCCGCAAGGTGCTGGCGCAGCAGCTCTACTGCATCGAGACGCTCGCGCGCGTCGACGTGCTGTGCCTGGACAAGACGGGCACCATCACGTCGGGTCGCATGGAGGTCGAGGGCACGTATCCGCTGCCGGTCGAGGGTATGGGTGCGGGGGAGAGCGACGCCGCCGTCCCCGTCGATACCACGGTGCTCGATTTTGCGCTGGCTAACGTGGCGCGTGCGACTTCGGCCGATGCCAACGAGACCTGCCAGGCGCTGCTCAACTATTACGCCGATCGCCCGGTCGAGGTGTCTGAGCCGCTGTCGGTCATTCCGTTCTCGTCCTCCAAAAAGTGGAGTGGCGCTTCGTTTGCGCAGGGCTCCTATGTGATGGGCGCTGCGCAGTTTGTGCTTTCGGAGCGTGCGTTTTCGCAGGTCGAGAACCGTGTCGCCGAGCTTGCCGATACCTGCCGCGTGCTCGTGGTGGCGCGCGTGGACGGCTTTACGCCCGATGGCGATATGGTGGGCGAGGCCGAGCCCGTGGGCTTTGTGACCATACGCGACGAGATCCGTACCTCGGCGGCCGAGACCATCGGCTACTTTAACGAGCAGGGCGTGACCCTCAACGTGATCAGTGGCGACGACCCGCGTACGGTGTCGTCGATCGCGCGCGTGGTGGGCGTGCCGGGGGCGGACGCTTATGTGGACGCCACGACGCTCGATACGCCGGCCAAGCTCGATGCCGCAGTGGACCGCTACCATGTCTTTGGTCGTGTGACCCCGCAGCAGAAGCGCGAGCTCGTGCAGGCGCTCAAGCGCCGCGAGCACACCGTGGCCATGACGGGCGACGGCGTCAACGACGTGCTGGCGCTCAAGGAGGCCGACTGCTCCGTGGCCATGGCGGCCGGCTCCGATGCCGCGCGTAACGTGGCCGAGATCGTGCTCGTCGACAACGACTTTGCCTCGATGCCCGCCGTGGTGGCCGAGGGCCGTCGCTCCATCAACAACCTGCAACGTTCGGCCTCGCTGTTCCTGACTAAGACGCTGTTCTCGATGGGCCTGGCGGCGTTGTGCATCGCGCTGCCGCCGTACCCTTTCGAGCCGATTCAGATGACGCTCATCAACTTCTTCTGCATCGGCGCGCCGGGCTTTGTGTTGGGCCTGGAGCCCAACAATGCTCGCGTGAAGGGGTCGTTCCTGACGAACGTGCTCAAGCGGGCACTGCCGGCGTCGATTGCGGTCATTATGGCTGCGGCGCTCGATATCTTTGTGGCACGCGTGTTTGGCTTTAGCCAGCTCACGCTGTCTACGATGTGCCTGCTTACGTCGTGCGCGGCGAGCGTCAGCCTGATCTGCAGATGACCGCCTACACCATGTACGGCGCGGCCATCACGCCGGCTATCCTGTTCGCGCTGTTCTCCAAGAAGGTGACCCCGGCTGCCGGTATTGCCGGCATCCTGGTGGGCGTTATCGGATTCCCGAAGCTGCTGTCTATTGCCAACCTGTCGATGGGCCAGATGGTTATCTTGGCTGTCATCGTGGTCATTACCTGCTCGGTGTTCTTTAAGCTCGCCACGATGATGGATTCGCTCAAGCCGCGTCGTCGTCATGCCGCAACTGGTTTTGGCCGCGGTGTGCGCGTCCGCCTGGGTCGCGGTGGCGGCAAGGTGAGCTCGACGGGTTCGACGGCGGAGCGTTTTGCCAAGCGCGTCGCCGCCGACATGGCGCAGCGCCGCGAATCTCGCACCGTTCGTGAGGCCGAGGCCCGCGCACTCGAGGGCGTGGCCCAGGCCCAGCCCAAGAAAAAGAAGGGTAGCGGAGCCAAGCGCTCTCGCGTAACCAAGTCCGCCCAAGGCATCAAAGTCTCGATGCCGAGCAAAAAGAAGAAGTAACTACGCGCCCTGGCGATGTTGAATTGGTGCCTTGCTCCTGTGGGGCCGTGGCGATGTTATGCTCTAACCTCGATTGTTTGAATTGCTTCGAAAAGAGGATGCCGTGATCTGCCCGCATTGCCTTAAGACTATCGAGGACGGCGCCTCGTTCTGCCCCTACTGCAACGCCTATGTGGGTCCGGGCGATGGTCCCGAGCACACCGAGTTCGTGTTCTGTGAGGGCTGCGGTGCCCGTCTTTCTCCGCATGATCGTACGTGCCCCAAATGCGGACGCCCTGCTCCGGGTATCCTCTCCGAGGACGCGGCCGCATCCGACCTGGCAGCGGGCCGCACGGCGGGCTTTCCGCGCCTAACGCAAGAGCAGATCGACACCGAGGTGCCGCATGCGCCGGCCTCTGCCGCTGCGGTGCTTTCGGACGCCGCCGACCCCAATGAGACCTGCGTGCTGCCGGCTTTCGATAAGGATTTCGGAATTCCCAAGGTCGATATTCCCATGCCCGTTTCCCTGCATGACGATGCTCAAAAACCCAAGCGCAAGGTGCACCCCGACGAGGACGCCTATCACAAGCACAAGCGTCATATTCCCAAGCCGCTCATTATCATCGCGGTCCTTGCCGTCGTTTGCGGCGGTGCCTATTGGTTCGTGACGACCGATCCCATGGGTGTTATGCCCGGCTTCTACGACCAGTTTGGCCAAGCTGCACAGACCACCTTCCCCACGCGCCAAAAGGGCGAGGCCACTGAGGACGATGCCAAGCAGGACGATTCTGCGGAGGTGGTCCAGGAAGAAACCGTGCTCACCGATGATCAGCTCTATACCAGGCTGGACGGTCTGTATCAGACCATCGTGTCCTATGCTGACGAGGACCAGATTGGCGAGGTCATCGATTCCTTTAACAACGGCTATCTCCGAACGCCGCTGTCCACCCGTCAGGAGCTGTCGCAGAGTGCCTACGCCCTGCGTGACCAGATTAAAAAGACGCAAGATGAGCTCAACAATCTTAAGTATCAGGACGATACGGTCTATGCGGACGACATCGCCCACTTAAAGCAGCTTGCCGAGTGGATGTATGAGCGCGTTGACGTGATCTGCCAGAGCTGGGATATCTCGCTGGCCATTCCCGATGGCGAGTCGATGAGTTCCCACCAAAGCGAGATCCTGGCGCCCATCGCGCAGGGTGGCAACAGCGCGCTGAACCAGTACGACGCCAATGTGGGTTCCTGGAAGCCGCAGCAGCGTTCCTAAAAATAGTTCGCCATAGTCGGCATAACCTACGTGCGCAATTGATGTAAGCCCGTGCTTATTGCTACAATTCGTACAAATATGCTTTAAACGCACGAGGAAGGAACCACATGTTTGGTTTTAAGAAAGAGCTCTACACGCCCGGGTATCAGCTTGTCGGCGACGAGTGCGCCGTAATCGAGACGTCGAAGGGTACCATCAAGGTCAAGTTTGACGGCGAGGGCGCTCCCATTCATGTCGCGAACTTCTGCGAGCTTTCCACGATGGGCTTCTATGATGGCCTTAAGTTCCATCGCTATGTGCCCGGTTTTGTTATCCAGGGCGGGGACCCCAATACCCGCGACATGTCCGGCGCCGACGTCGCCGCCGGTCTTGAGGGCCCCGACGGCATGCCCGGTACCGGTGGCCCCGGCTACTGCATCAAGGGCGAGTTCGCCACCAATCCGCGCAACAGCCATGTCGATGGCGCCCTTGCCATGGCGCGCTCCATGGACCCCGATTCCGCGGGTTCGCAGTTCTACTTCTGCCTGGGTGCCCAGCATAACCTCGATTCCGGTTACACCGTCTTTGGTACCACGGTCGAGGGTCTCGATGTGATTTCGCAGCTGCGTGCCGGCGACGAGATCGTTCATGTCGAGATCGTTCACGAGTAAAGGGGACTTCCTTGAATAGCCAGCTGATCCAACAGGGCCGCGCCGCTTACCGCGCGGGTGATTTTTCCGCTGCAGCCCAGATGCTTGGGGCGGCAAAGACTCCCGATGAGATTATGGGCGAGGCCGACCACCTTCGTGGCAACGCCTTGATGCACCTGGGCATGTATGCCGAGGCCGCCGAGGCCTATGCCGCCGCCCTCAACGACGGCACCTACGGCAAGCGCGGCGCGCTGCTCACCAACCGCGGCAAGGCGCTCGCCGCGGTGGGCGACTACACGACGGCCGCTCAGGCGTTCTCTGCTGCTACGCAGGATGCTTCCTATGCCACGCCGTTCAAGGCCTATCTGGGTCTGGGCAATGCGCTGTTCCAATCGGGCGACTATGCCAACGCGGGAACCGCCTTCCGTCAGGCTGCCATCGACGGCGCCAATCCGGCTCCTGCCGCCGCACTCGGCGAGCTCGGTCGTTGCTTCATTAAGCTCGGCCGTCCGGCGGATGCCGTGGAGACCTACCGCACGGCTATCGACTTTGCCGGCCCCCGCGACGACACGCGTGCGCTCAACGCCGGCATGGGTCAGGCGCTTTCTGCCGCCGGCCGTCCCTCCGACGCACTCGACGCCTTTAACGCCGCTACTGCCGATGGCATCTACCAGCTCACCTCCGAGCAGGCCGATGAGCTTGCCCGCGTGCAGGATTCGCTTGCTGCGCTGTCTGCCCAGACGGCTATGGCCACGGCTCCGGCGCCCGCGATGGACGCTCCTGCCGTCGATCCGCTCGATCCTACGGGCGCGACCGGTCAGTTTATGCCCGATCCCTCGGACACCGGCTTCTTTACGCTGTCCGAGTCCGAGATGGTCCAGCAGGACCGTCAGGATCGTAAGCAGGCCAAGGTCCGTCGTCGCCATCGCCACACGGGTCTTAAAGTCTTCATCGTGCTGCTTCTGCTCATTTTGATCGCCGCGGGCGGTCTGGGCTTTGCCTACACGCGCGGCTTTGGCTTCCCGTCTCAGGAGTCTGTCGTTACCGATCTGTTCCAGGCTGCCGGCGACGGTGACGCCGCAAAGGCCGAGTCTTGCCTGGCCTCGAGCCTGTCCGAGGACGCTAAGTCGATGATCATCTCCTCGATTCCGCAGGGTGCCACCGTGTCCGTCGAGGGCATGGATCAGTCCATGACCGAGACGACCGCCAAGGTGAAGGCATCGCTGTCCAAGGGCGGCGAGCAGGAGTACACCGTCAAATTCGTGCGCTCCGACAACCATATCGGCTGGGCCGTTTCTTCGCTTGATATGGATTTCTCGGCTGCTGACAACCAGTAGTGACCTTATGGGATTTAGCTTTGCCCGGCGCTTCACCGCAAGTGAGGCGCCGGGCTTGCGCTAGTATGATGAGCTAGTAGTTTTCCAGCAATCATCCAACACATCAGGAGTTGCGTTGTTTTCTTTGATGGATATGTTCTTCGGTAGCTATGCGGGCGATCTTGCCATCGACCTCGGCACCGCCAATACGCTTGTCTCCGTGCGCGGCAAGGGCATCGTCATTCGCGAGCCCTCTGTTGTCGCCATCGACAAGAACGACGAGCGCATCTTGGCGGTCGGTATCGAGGCAAAGCGCATGCTCGGCCGTACGCCCGGCAACATCGTGGCCGTTCGTCCCCTGAAGGACGGCGTCATCGCCGACTTCGATGTTACCGAGGCCATGCTTCGCTACTTTATCGACAAGGCGTCCGAGAAGCGCTATCCGTGGACTCCGCGTCCGCGTGTTGTCGTCTGCGTTCCCTCCGGTGTCACGTCGGTCGAGAAGCGTGCTGTCTTTGAGGCCACGATCCAGGCCGGTGCCCGCCAGGCCTATCTGATCGAAGAGCCCATGGCGGCTGCCATCGGCGCCGACCTGCCCGTCGAGGAACCCACCGGCTCCATGGTCATCGACATCGGTGGCGGTACCACCGAGGTTGCCGTTATCGCTATGGGCGGCATCGTCGTCTCGCAGTCCATCCGTATTGCCGGCGACGAGTTCGATCAGGCCATCCTCACGCACGTTCGTGATGCCTACAACCTGGCCATCGGCGAGCGTACGGCAGAGGACATCAAGATCAAGGTCGGCTCCGCCGTGCCGCTCAAGGACGAGCTCGACGTCGAGGTCAACGGCCGCGACGTGATCACCGGTCTGCCCAAGACCGTGCGCATCGAGAGCGAGGAGATTCGTCGCGCACTCAACAAGCCGCTCGACGAGATGGCCAAGGCCGTCAAGGACGCACTCGACGCTACGCCTCCCGATCTTGCCTCGGACCTTATGTACTATGGCATTTTGCTGACCGGTGGCGGCGCGCTGCTGCGCGGTCTCGATGTGCGCCTGCGCGATGAGACCGGCGTTTCGGTCAATGTTAGCCCCACGGCGCTCGATAACGTTGTTAACGGCTGTGCCCGCGTGCTCGAGGCCAATGCGTTTGATGGCGGCTTCGTCCAGACCAATGCTTAATTTCCAAAAGGTGGATTCCATTTGGCACGATCTTCGGGTTTCTCCACAAATCTGAATACCAAGCGACAATCAACGGGTATGCGCCCGTTGATTGTTTTCAGCCTGATTTCGGTGTTGCTGCTCACGTTTTACATCCGCGAGGGCGAGGCAGGACCGATTCATGCCGTGCGCTCGGGCGTGACGACGATTACCTCGCCGGTGCGCTTTGTGGGCTCGGCTGTGGCGGCTCCCTTCAATGCGATCGGTAACGTGTTCTCTAACCTTACGGCGTCGCAGGACACGCTTGACGAGCTTAAGAAGCAAAACGAGGAACTGACCTCTAAGGTTGCCGAGCTCTCCGAGGCTCAAAAGACCGCCGAGCGACTGGAGGGGCTGGTCGGCCTGCAGTCGACCTACAACCTCAAATCAACCGCAGCTCGTATCGTCGGCGCTTCGGGCGATGCCTGGACCTCGACCGTCACCATCGATAAGGGTTCTGCCGACGGTCTTACCATCAACATGCCTGTGACGAGTTCTGCCGGTGTCATAGGCCAGATTATCGAGGTCTCGGCCAAGACGTCCACCGTGCGCCTGATTGGCGACGAGAACTCGGGCGTATCCGCTATGGTGCAGGACACGCGCGCCCAGGGCATGCTGCAGGGTCAGGCTGACGGCACGCTGCGTCTTGAGTACGTGAGCGTCGACTCCGACGTTAAGGTTGGCGACATCATCGTGACCTCGGGCATTGGCGGTGTGTTCCCCAAGGGTCTACCGCTCGGCACCGTCTCGTCGGTTGAGAAATCGGCAAACGACGTGTACTACACCATTGTGGTGCGCGCCCAGACGACGGCCGAGAACAACGAGGAAGTGCTGGTCATTACCTCGCTGACCGACGAACAGTCGGCCTCGGATGAGGACGTGAACACGGCCAACAGCACGCCGCAGGGAACGTCGCGCGATGCTGCGACCAAGACGAAGGACGAGAGCCCGGATGACAGTTCCGACACGTCCGAGACGACCGATTCCGGCTCGAGCGAATAGGGGGCATGTCCATGGATCTACATGAGCAGGGGATGAGCTCCCGCACGTTTGTAATCGCCGCCATCGTGTGCGTGCTGTTGCAGGCAGGCCTGGCACCGCAGATCTCCATTGCGGGCGGTCGCGTCAACTTTATGATTATCCTGGTGTGCCTAAGCGTGTTCTCGGGCGACCCGACCCGTGCCGTCGTGTGCGGTTTTTGCAGCGGCTTGTTCTATGACCTTTCCGCTGCCGTGCCGGTGGGCGTTATGTCGCTCCTGCTGACCGTGGGTTCTTTTGCCCTGGTGCATAGCGCTGCCGGTCAGACGGGCGGTACCCCGAGTGCGCGCGGCATCACTGTGGGCGCCTTCGCGTTCGTCATTAATGTGATCTACAGCATCATCTTGCTGTTTATGGGTTTGGAGACGAGCTTTGTCGTGGCGATCTTCGGCCATGCACTGCCGTCTTCGATCCTGACGGGTCTGGTTGCCATTCCGTTTTTGATGTCCGGCGTCGTGCCGCAGTCCGGTTATGGATTCTCCGCACGTGGCGGACGCCAGACGGGCATGCGCTTTAAGCCCAAGACCCGTAAGCTCAAATAGGGGAGGCTCGTAGATGTCTTCCCAGATGACGGTTATTATCGCCGGTATCGTGCTGGTTGTGGCCATCGTGGTCGCACTGGTCATCATGCGTCGCGGCGATTCTCGTTTTACCTACGATACGCAGCATGGAACGGCCCCGCGCGCCACCGAGGGCGAGGGCAATACCGCGGCGACCGCCTTTAAGGGCCGCTTCTCCATCCTCACCACGGGTGTGGGCGCGATGTTCGCGGCGCTTGCCGTCAAGCTGTGGGGCATGCAGATGGTCTCGTCGGACTATTACGAAAAGCAGGCTAATAGCAATCAGACGCGCACCGTTACCACACCCGCTGTGCGCGGCCGCATCCTCGACCGCAATGGCGTGGCACTTGTCCAGAACCGTCCCTCACTTGCTGTCGTGGCCTACCGCGACCTTGCCGAGGATGAGGTTCTGGTTCGCCATCTTGCCAACGTGCTCGGTATGCCCTACGTGGCGGTTCTGCGCAATATTCAGGACAATTCCGAGGGCGCTCAGAGCCTGCATACCATCGCGACGGACGTCCGTCGCTCCACGGTTGCCTATATTCAGGAGCACGCCGGCGAGTTCCCGGGCGTCAAGATTGCCGAGCGTACCGAGCGCCAGTATCCATATGGCGAGACGGCATGCCATATCTTGGGCTATACCGGCACCATTACCTCCGAGCAGCTCGAGGCCCAGAATAAGAAAACCTCTGGTGATGATGATGCTTCTGCTGGCCGGATTACGTACCAGTCGGGCGATATCGTGGGCCAGGCGGGTGTTGAGAGCTACTAC
>URZJ01000052.1 GCA_900552395.1 uncultured Collinsella sp.
CTTGCCGCGTGATGAGCGCTATCCAGATGAACGAGATCTGCGAGCCCTATATTCGTCGCCGCGCTATCAACCATCTGTCCAAGGGCAACGTCGTCATCTTCGCTGCCGGTTCGGGCAATCCGTACTTTACGACCGACACCGCCGCGGCTCTTCGTGCGTGCGAGATCGGCGCCGAGATTCTGATTAAAGCCACCAAGGTTGACGGCATCTACGACAAGGATCCCGTCAAGTGCGCCGATGCCGTCCGTTTTGACAAGATTACCTATCACGAGGTTCTCGTCCGCGGTCTGCAGGTTATGGATTCCACGGCTACGGCACTGTGCCAGGATAACCGTATGCCGATTTTGGTCCTCAACATCGATGGCGAGGACACCGTCAAGCGCGCGCTCGCGGGTGAGCCCGTCGGCACGCTCGTCTATCAGGAGGATTAAGCATGGCAGAGAACATCACCGCCCATATGGACAAGTCGCTCGAGTCCCTCAAGCATAACTTCTCCAAGGTCCGTACCGGTCGCGCCAACGCCAACATTCTGTCCGACATCACCGTCGATTATTACGGTGTCCCCACGCCGGTCACGCAGGTTGCCGCCGTCAAGACCCCCGAGGCTCACATGCTGCTCATCGAGCCGTGGGACAAGGCGCTCATCAACGCTATCGTCAAGGCCATCGGCGCTTCCGATCTGGGCATTACCCCCAACTCCGATGGCACCGTCGTTCGTCTGCCGTTCCCGGCCCCCACTGAGGAGCGCCGTCGCGAACTCGTCAAGGAGTGCCGCGAGTACGCCGAGCAGGCCAAGGTGTCTATCCGTAACATCCGTCGCGACTTCAACAACAAGCTCGAGCGCGATGAGGAGCTCACCGAGGACGATGTCCGTCGCGAGCAGGCCAAGGTCCAGAAGCACACCGATGAGTATGTCGCCAAGGTCGAGGAGCTTCTGAAGGAAAAAGAAGCCGAGGTCATGGAGATCTAAGGTGCAATACGACGAGCATAAACTGGTCGAGTACTTTGCCGACGCCCCTGCGGGCGTCGGTTTTTCCGACCTTGACCTCAATAACATTCCGCACCATATCTCGTGCATCATGGACGGCAACGGTCGTTGGGCCACGTCGCGCGGTCTTGCACGCACCGAGGGCCACAAGGCGGGTATCGTCTCGCTGCGCGAGATCATTACCGCCTGCGTGCGCCTGGGCGTCGACGTGCTTTCGGCCTATGCATTTTCGACCGAAAACTGGAATCGACCGCAGCACGAAGTCAACGTTCTGATGCACCTGTTTGCCAAGACGTTTATCGACGAGCTGCCGCTTCTGAAGCGCGAAAATGTGCGCGTAGTCTTTTTGGGTGATATTTCCGCGCTGCCCAAGAAGACCCGCGACGTCTTTGAGCGCGGCCTTGCCGAGTGCGCCGACCATACCGGTATGACGCTGGCGCTGGCCGTTAACTACGGTGCCCGTGCCGAGATCACCCGTGCTGTCCGCCAGATTGCACTTGATGCCGCCGCTGGTAAGATCGATCCCGCCGCTATCGACGATGATATGGTTGCTTCGCACCTGTACACCGCCGGTCTTCCCGATCCGGAGCTCGTGATTCGCACTTCTGGCGAGTTGCGCCTTTCGAACTACCTGCTGTGGCAGGTCGCCTATTCCGAGTTCTATGTCACCGATACCTATTGGCCCGACTTTGATCGTTGGGGCCTTGTCGACGCCATTTTGGCCTATCAGGGTCGCGACCGAAGGTTTGGTGGACTGAGTAAGACCGAGGAGGCTTAATCGTGTCCGAACGTACCAAGGCATCCGCTCCCCAGGCGCCTACTTCCGCGAGGCCTGCGCGTAAGGCCGCCACTGCGGGAGCGCCTGCGGTGAAGAGCGGCTCCGGTTCTTGGCTGGCGGGCTTTATCACCCGTGCCGCCGCCGGTATCGTCTATGCCGTTGTCTTTATCCTGTGTCTGGTTTTGGGTATTGTGCCCACGGCCATCTTCGTGTCCGTCATGAGTGGTCTGTGCTGCTATGAGTTCTTCCGCATGACGAGGCTCGACGGCAAGGTTGCCAACGAGCGCCTTGGTATCGCTGCCGCCGTGCTCTTTCCGCTCTCGGCACTGGGCGATTCGTTGCTGTTGAACGCCCTGCTGTTCGCTTTGATGCTTGCGGTTGGTATCTGGTATGTCTGGTCTCCGCGCACTCGCATCTCTGACGTTGCCGTGACGCTCATGGGCCCTATCTACACTGGCTTTATGCTGTCGGCTATCGTGCTGCTGCGCGATGCCGTGCCCGGTTTTGCCGGCGCCCTGCTTTCGGTGGGCGTTTGTGCGTCCCTTTGGGTCTCCGACTCGTTTGCCTACATCGTGGGCAGCCGCATCGGTAAGCATAAGATGGTCCCCAAGATCTCTCCCAAAAAGAGCTGGGAAGGCTTTGTCGGCGGCATTTTGGGCTCTGTCTTGATCTGGCTCATCCTGTGGGCGACGCACTTCTATAAGCTGAGCCTGCCCTATGCACTGCTGTGCGGCGTGGTCGTCTCCATCCTGGGCGTTATCGGCGACCTCATCGAATCGCGTATCAAGCGCGGTGTGGGCGTCAAAGATTCCGGTAATCTCATCCCGGGCCACGGCGGCATGCTCGACCGCAGCGATTCGCTCATCTTTGGCTGCATTACCGCACAGTTGCTGCTGATGATCGGAGGTGTGCTGTAATGTCCTTCCAGACGACGTATGGCCCCGATGGACGCCTTCGCGTTGCCATCCTGGGTTGTACGGGCTCTATCGGCACCCAGGCGCTCGATGTGTGCCGCCAGCATGCCGATCGCCTGCAGGTGACGGCGCTGTCCGTTAACTCCAGTACCTCCGAGCTCGTTGCCGCTGCCCGCGAGTTCTCGGTTCCGGCGGTTGCCGTGGCCGATGTCGATCATGGCGATGACGCCGTGCTGCAGGAGTTGCCCGAGGGAACGAAGCTCGGCGTTGGCGCGCAGGCGGTTTGCGAGCTCGCGCGTCGCGACGATGTCGACTGCGTGCTCGTCGCTATTGTGGGCGCCGCCGGTCTCGAGGCGAGCCATGCGGCCTTGACCTCGAATAAGCGCCTTGCCCTTGCCAACAAGGAGTCCCTCGTCGTCGGTGGCGACTTGCTTATGCCGTTGGCACAACCGGGCCAGCTTATTCCGGTCGACTCTGAGCATTCCGCCATCTACCAGTGCTATCTGGGGGAGAACCCGCGCGAGGCCCACTGCATTTGGCTCACCTGCTCGGGCGGTCCGTTCTTTGGCCGCACGCGCGACGAGCTCGATCGCGTGACGCGTGCCGATGCCCTCGCGCATCCCACGTGGGCCATGGGTGCCAAGATCACCATTGACTCCGCCACCCTCATGAACAAGGGCCTGGAGCGCATTGAGGCCATGCATCTGTTTAACTGCGACCTCGATTTCATTAACGTGGTCGTGCAGCGTCAGTCCAAGATTCACTCTATGGTCGAGTTCGCCGACGGCTCCGTGATGGCGCATCTCGGTGCATCCGACATGCGTATTCCCATCCAGTTCGCGTTCTCGTATCCCGAGCGTTGGGATACCCCGGCGCCTCGTATCGATTTCCGCGAGCTGGGGCAGCTCACGTTTGATGCTGCCGACATGGATACCTTCCGCTGTCTGGCGCTGGCCGAGCGTGCCGGCAAGACGGGTGGCACCATGCCGTGCGTGCTCAATGCCGCCAACGAGGTTGCCGTCGATGCCTTCCTGCACGATGGCTGCAGCTTTACCGATATCGATCGCATTGTGGAATCCTGCATGGACGCCCACGATATGCAGGCGGTCGATTCGTTTGAGCAGCTTCGCGACATCGATGCGTGGGCGCGTGAAAAGGCTGCGCAGGTGCTCGCCGCAACCCGTTCCTAACCCATAAGGATTGCTTTTCGTTTTATGGATACTGTTCTGAGCGTTCTCTCATCGGTCTTTTGGGGCCTGCTGATGCTTTCCGTCCTCGTGTTTTTGCACGAGGGCGGCCACTTTTTGGCGGCGCGTGCCTGCGGCGTCCGTGTGACCGAGTTCTTTTTGGGTCTGCCGTGCCGCTTTGACATCCATTACACGTCGCGTCGCATTGGAACCAAGTTTGGCGTGACCCCGCTGCTGCTGGGTGGCTACGCTGCCATCTGCGGTATGGATCCGACCGATGTTTCGTGCGCCGATCGCGTGCTCGCGGCTATCTATCGTCATGGTCGCGTGACCGTGGCCGACCTTGCTGTCGAGCTCGAACTTTCCGAGGAGGATGTGCTCGAGGCATGCGCCCTTTTGCTGGGCTGGGGCTCCATCGCGCCCTGGTATGAGGAAGGGGAGAAGCCCTCGCCGAGCTACTATCCCACCAAATATCAGACGTTGCCACGAGACACGGCAGGCTATACCACCTTTGATGGTCGCCGTTTCGATCGCGAACATGCGACTGCCGAGGGCGATGTGTGGGAGCTGCCGTGCGGCGAGGCCGAGTTCCTTGCGCAAGAACGCTCGCACACCTATCTTGGCCAAGGCTTTCTCAAGCGCGCCTTTATGCTGCTCGCAGGCATTATCGTCAATATCTTGACGGGTTTTTTGCTCCTTATGAGCATCTATTCCATTGCGGGTGTCACCGTGCCGATGGATACCAACGTGATCGGTCAGGTTGACGAGGGATCTATTGCCGCCAAGGCGGGTATCGAGGCCGGTGATGCGATCCTTTCGGTTGACGGTGTCTCATGTTCTACTTGGATGGATGTCTACGATGCCATCGGCAAGGCTGCCGGTAAGGACGATATCGCCATCGAGTACGAGCGTGACGGCAAGCAGCATTCGACCACGGTTGCGCTCAAAGAGGACGAGCGCCTAGGTGTGTATGCCTCTACGCAGGTGGTCCGTTTAGACCCCATCACGTCGGCTCGCCTGTCGTTCTCCTATGTCGTGCAGACAGCGGAGGGCGTGATGCGCCTGCTCCAGCCGCAGCATACGATGGAGATTCTCGATCAGTCCTCTTCGATCGTGGGTATTAGCGTTATGTCCTCACAGGCTGCTGCTGCCGGCCCTGCCGCGTTCCTTTCGTTTGCCGCCCTCATTTCGTTCTCGCTTGGCTTTATGAACCTGCTGCCCATCCCGCCACTCGATGGCGGCAAGCTAGTCATCGAGATCATTCAGAAGATTGCGGGCCGCGAGCTTCCGCTCAAGGTCCAGACGATTGTGAGCTATGTGGGCATCGCGCTCTTTGCGCTGCTGTTTGTCTATATGCTTCGTTCCGACATCCTTCGATTTATTCTGTAGGGGAGTGTTTGGATTGTCTTTATCCCATCCTTTGCCTCGCGAGCTGACGCGCTCCGTGCATGTGGGCGGCGTGCAGATCGGTGGCGGCGCGCCGGTGGTGGTCCAATCTATGACCTGCACCGATACCGCTGATGCCCAGGCAACGCTTGCGCAAGTGTGCGCGTTGGCGCAGGCTGGCTGCGATATCGTGCGCGTGAGCGTGCCCTCCGAGGCCGCGCTTGAGGGCTTCCGCACCATCTGTGCCGAGTCTCCGGTGCCGATTGTCGCCGATATCCACTTTAACCATAAGCTCGCCATTGGTGCCGTTGAGGCCGGTGCCGCCAAGCTGCGCATCAATCCCGGCAATATCGGCGATTGGGCCAAGGTTGACGCGGTGATCGATGCTGCGGGTGCCGCGGGCTGTGCGATTCGCATTGGCGTGAACGCGGGCTCGCTTGAGCAAGATATTGCCGAGCGCAACGACCTCACGCAGCCCGAAAAGCTCGTGATGTCGAGCGAGCGCTTCGTCAAGCACTTTGAGGATCGCGGCTTTACGAGCATTGTGCTTTCGGCCAAGGCCCATAGCGTGCAAACGACGCTCGATACCTATCGAGCCCTGTCACGTGAGATTCCCCACGTTCCGCTTCACCTGGGCGTGACGGAGGCGGGGACCAAGCTTCAGGGCACCATCAAGAGCTCTGTAGGCTTGGGTATCTTGCTTTCCGAAGGCATCGGCGACACCATGCGTGTGTCGCTCACGGCCGATCCGGTTGAGGAGCCGCCGGTCGCCTGGGGAATTCTACAGTCGCTGGGCCTGCGTCGCCGTGGTCCCGAGATTGTCTCGTGCCCCACGTGCGCCCGCTGCCAGGTTAACCTCATTCCCATCGCCGAGGAGGTCACCGAGCGGCTTAAGAACTATTCCGCGCCGCTTTCGATTGCCGTCATGGGATGTGCCGTTAATGGCCCCGGTGAGGCTTCTGATGCCGACCTGGGCGTTGCTTGCGGACGTGGTCAGGCCTTGCTCTTTTCGCATGGCCAGATCATTGGTAAAGTAGCTGAGGACCAAATTGTCGACGCGCTTATGGCAGAGGTCGACAAGCTTATTGAGGAGAAATAAATGACCCGAGCAATGTATATGTCTAAGCTCTATGCGCCGACGCTTAAAGAGGATCCGGCGGACGCTGAGCTCGCCAGCCACCGCCTGCTGCTCCGTGCCGGCATGATCCGCAAGGAGGCCGCCGGTCTGTATTCCTACCTGCCGCTCGCATGGCGCTCGATTCGCAAGATTGAGAACATCGTGCGCGACGAGATGGACGCCGCCGGCGCCCAGGAGCTTATGATGCCTATCATGGTCGATGCCGAGTTGTGGCGTGAGTCCGGCCGTATCGATGCCTATGGCAAGGAGCTTGTGCGCTTTGACGACCGTCATGGTCGCGAGTTCGTGCTGGGCCCCACGCACGAGGAGACCGTCACGGCCCTGGTGCGCAACGAGCTGCGCTCCTATAAGCAGCTGCCAGTGAACCTCTATCACATCCAGGATAAGTTCCGCGACGAGTTCCGTCCCCGTTTTGGCCTGATGCGCGGTCGCGAGTTCATCATGAAGGATGCCTACAGCTTCTCCGCCACGCAGGAGAGCTTGCAGGAGGAGTATGACAAGATGAAGCAGGCCTACGCTAACATTTGCGAGCGCTGCTACATCAAGGCCTTGCCCGTCGTTGCCGACTCCGGCGAGATCGGTGGCGATACCTCCGTCGAGTACATGGCTTTGGCCGACGCCGGCGAGGCTTCTCTCGCCTATTGCGATGACTGCGGTTTTGCCGCCGATGATGAGGCTGCAAGCACCAAGGTCGTCGTGACTGAGGGTCCCGGTGACGGTACGCTTACCAAGGTCGAGACTCCGGGCATGGGCACCATTGAGGCCGTTGCTAAGTTCTTTGGATTCCCCGAGAACGGTACGCGCAAGTCCCTGGCGCTCATCGATGCCGAGGGCAAGCCCGTCGTGGCCATCGTCCCGGGCGACCATGAGCTCAACGACTGCAAGGCCGAGCATGTCTTTGGCAAGGGTTATCGCATGATGACGGACGAGGAGCTCCAGACCTACGGTCTGCACAAGGGCTTTATCGGACCGGTTAACTTGCCCGAGGGCATCCGTCTGGTGTGCGACGAGAGCCTGCGCGAGTCCAAGCAGTGGGCCTGCGGTGCCAACGAGGTCGATTATCACTTTACCGGTGCCTGCCCCGAGCGCGACTTTACCGTCGATGAGTGGGCAGATCTGGTCACCGTCGTTGCCGGCGATCCCTGCCCGCACTGCGGCAAGCCGCTCTCTGCTGCTCGCGGCATCGAGGTCTCGCAGGTCTTCCAGCTGGGTACCAAGTATTCCGAGGCCATGGGCGCCACCTTTATGGACGAGGACGGCAAGGAGAAGCCGCTTATCATGGGTTGCTACGGCGTGGGCGTGTCCCGCTCGCTTGCTGCCGTCGTGGAGCAGCACAACGACGAGCACGGTATCGTCTGGCCGGTTTCCGTTGCCCCGTACGAGGTCGCGGTGATTCCGCTCGATCCCAAGAAGGAGGAGTGCGCAACCGTCTGCGACCAAATCGTCGAGGGCTTGTGCGCCGAGGGTATCGAGGTCGTCGTCGACGACCGTGACGAGCGTCCCGGCTTTAAGTTTGCCGATAACGACCTTATGGGATTCCCGTATCAGGTGGTGCTTGGCAAGCGTGGCCTTAAGAATGGCACCGTTGAGCTCAAGGACCGTGCCACGGGCGAGCGCGAGGACGTGGCGATTGACGAGGTCGTCGCCAAGGTTGCCGAGCTTGTTAAGGCGGCCCGCCGTTAATCGACGTTTCTGCTATTAGATGTAATTGCGGGACTGCTCCGTATCTCTCTTAGGAAGAGATGCGGAGCAGTCTATTTTGTTGCGTGAATAAACTCGATGGGTAAAGGAAAACCCCACAGCCCATATGAGCTGCGGGGTTTTCTTGTGCCTCCGATGCGAAATAAATCGCTCAGATATTACTGATAATCGACGACGTCGATCCAGTTCTTCAGGAACTCATCGTTCACGTTGCGCTTACGAGCGAGCTCGGAAGCGGCGACGATGCTCGTCCACTGACGCACGACCTGCATGGGCATGTCGGCGCGGTCGCAGTAGAGCTCCAGGTAGGCCTCGGCCTGATCCTTGCTGTTGAGGGCGAAGAGCAGGTAGGTGGTGGCAACGTCGGCAGCAGGGGAGCCCTGGGTGGCGTGTGCCCAGTCGCACACATAGAGCTGGCCGTCGTCGCCGACGATGACGTTGGAGGGGTTGAAGTCGCCGTGGCAGACCTTGAACTCCTTGGTCATGCCGTCCAGACGCTCCTGAAGGTTGTAGCGCGTGGTGGCATTGAGCTGATCAAGGCTGTCGATCATGCGGGCGAACTTGTCACGCTGACGGTTGAGCAGCGGGGAGGTGTAGCCGTGGATCTCGATTTGGAGGTCGACGAACATCTCGAGATACTCACCAAAGCGCTGGGGCTCGGCAGTCATCTTCTCGGCAAGGGTGGTGCCCGGAACCTTCTCGGTCACGAGCGCCCAGCCGTTGGCGTTCTCGAGCTGGGAAACCTCGAGAGCCTTGGGGCTGCGGATGCCGCACTCATTGATGCGGGCAAGATTCAAAGCCTCGTTGAACACGTCGGAGACAGGCTTGGTCTCGTTAAAGACCTTGACAATCTTGTCGCCCAGGTCGTAAACGACCTTGTTGCCACGGCGGACGAGCTCGGTCTTGGAATCGGGTAGCAGCATGGTTGCATCCTTTCAACGATGCGATAGAAGCGACGGCGGGGGTGTGTGAAACACCCGTGCACCCCCGCCGTTAAAAACCGTGCTAAAACTAGCAGACGGCGTAGTCCTGAGGCTCGCGGCCGTAGTAGGCGTCCAGGTAGAGCTCCTTGATCTCGCTCATGAGCGGGTAGCGCGGGTTAGCGCCGGTGCACTGGTCGTTGAATGCCTGCTCGGTCATCTCGTCGAGGGTGTCGAGGAAGTACTGCTCGTCAACACCGTAGTCGGCGATGGTCTTCTTGACACCGATGAAGTCCTTGAGCTCCTCGAGCTTCGTGATGAAGTTCTCGAAGACCTCCTTGTCGTCCTTGCCCTCGATGCCGCAGTACTTGGCCATCTCGGCGTAGTTGTGCAGCGCGTTGGGGTAAGGATACTGGGAGAACGTGCCCATCTTGACGGGAGCCTCGGCGGCGTTGTAGCGCATAACGCGGGTCAGGATGACGGCGTTGGCGAGGCCGTGGGGCAGGTGATGGAAGGCGCCGAGCTTGTGAGCCATGGAGTGGTTGAGGCCCAGGAAGGCGTTGGCGAAGGCCATGCCGGCCATGCAGGAGGCGTTGTGCATCTCCTCGCGGGCGTGCGGGTCCTTGGCGCCGTTCGTGAAGCTGGAGGGCAGGTTCTCGAAGACGAGCTTAGCAGCGCGCTCGGAGAGGCCCTTGGTGTAGTCGGAAGCCATGATGGAGACGTAGGACTCGATGGCGTGGGTCATGACGTCGATGCCGGAGGCAGCGGTCAGGCCGCGCGGGGCGGTCATGCAGTTGTCGGCGTCGACGATAGCCATGTTGGGGAGCAGCGCGTAGTCGGCGAGCGGCCACTTGATGCCGGTCTCCTTGTCGGTGATGATGGCGAACGGCGTGCACTCGGAGCCGGTACCCGAAGAGGTCGGGACGGCGACGAAGTAGGCCTTCTTGCCCATCTCGGGGAAAGTGAAGATACGCTTGCGGATGTCCATGAAGTCCATGGCCATGTCCTCAAACTTGCACTCGGGGTGCTCGTACATCATCCACATGATCTTGCCGGCGTCCATAGCGGAGCCACCGCCGACGGCGATGATCACGTCAGGCTCAAAGAGAGCCATCTGCTTGGCGCCGCGACGTGCGCACTGCAGCGACGGATCGGGCTCGACGTCGTAGAAGCAGTCGTGGGCGATGCCCATCTCGTCGAGCTTGGCCTCGATGGCGCGGGTGTTGCCATTCTTGAAGAGGAACTGGTCGGTGACGATGAAGGCGCGGGAGATGCCCTCCATCTTTTCCAGGTACTGGATGGAATCCTCCTCAAAATAGATGCGGGGCGGCACCTTGAACCACTGCATGTTCACCCTCCTCTTGGCGATGCGCTTTTT
>URZJ01000053.1 GCA_900552395.1 uncultured Collinsella sp.
CCGGCTGCAAGCAGAGTCGTTCAAAAGGTTATTAGTGGCCGGGCCCGCTCCCTTATGCACCACCATTGGGAACTTTGGCTGATAGATTTAGCGCGACGGGGGTTTGGCTGAAGGGACCTTTGGTATCCGTTCGGACACTTTGGCCCTTGATGAGCGTTTGGCTGATTGCTGCTTTGGGTACTCTTTGGGTTACTTTTGGTTTGTTTGATTTTTAATTTTAGGAGGGCTTGTATGTCTTATTTGGATCTGGCTCGTGGTCGGTATTCTTGTCGTTCTTTTGAGGACCGTCCTGTTGAGCAGTCGGTAGTGGATGCCATTGTTGAGGCTGGGCGCATTGCTCCTTCTGCTTGTAATAATCATCCTTCTCGTGTGATGGTGTTGGATACGCCCGAGCTTCTGGAGAAGGCTGCTGCTTGTCAGCCTCGGTTTGCTCGTGATGGGTCTATCTTTGGCGCTCCGCTCATCTTCCTTATTTGCAGCGTTACCGATGATGCTTGGGTACGCCCGTATGACCAGATGAATTCCAGTGAAATCGATACGTCCATCGTGTGTGATCAGATGATGATGGAGGCCACCGAGCAGGGCCTGGGAACGTGCTGGGTATGCCATTTTAAGCCTGAGGTGGCACAGGAGCAGTTCAATCTGCCCAAGGGCGTCTATCCCTATCACATGCTCGTCTGTGGCTATCCCGCCGACCACATCGCCGATCCCGAGCATCGCGAGGCCCGCACTATTCCCCTCTCCAACTTCCTCCTCAAGTAGTTTTTAGACATACCTTAAAATCTACCTTTTACCACGCGCCCTTCGCCGAGTTCTGTCCTATCGCATGCAGAGCTCGGCGTTTTGTTTCCCAACCCGTATACAGCCACAAAAAAGGAGCCCGCAGGTGCGAGCTCCTCTTAAGGACACTAGATTGTAGCTCTGATGCTAGTCCAGGTCGTCGGCGGCAAAGTTGTCGATCGGGGCGAAGGGATCGGCCACGGGGACAACCGGGTCAGCGACGGGCAGCGGCTCGGCGGGAACAGTCACCGCAGGAGAAGCGGCAGAACCGACCGGCGTGGAGGCCATGAGGTCGGCCGGGAAGGAGTTCTGGGCATCGTCCATGAAGTGCTGGATGAGCTTGAGGTACTCGGCCTTGAACTCCTCGCGGGAAGCCTTGAGACGATCGATTTCCTCGAGCTCGGCCTGCTTCTCGGTCAGAGCCTGGCGGATAACCTCGCGTGCCTTAGCGTCAGCCTCGTTGCGGATACGCTCAGCGTTCTCGTTGGCATCGTTGACGATGGTCTCAGCGGTCTGCTGGGCAGCAATCAGGGCAGCGGAAATCTGGCGCTCCTGAGCGGAGAAGTCAGGGGCGGGAGCAGCCACGGGGGCGGCAGGAACGGCTTGGGCGGTGGCATCCTGAGCCTGGGCAAGCTGAGCCTGCGCATCGGCAAGCTGCTGCTCGGTAGCAGTCAGGCGACCCTTAAGGTCGACGATCTTAGCGAGCATAGCGTCAACCTCGGAGGACAGCGTCTCCAAGAAGACGTCGACCTCGGCGGGATCGTAGCCACGCTTGGCCTCAGAGAAAGTCTGAGCCTGGATGTCTGCAGGGGTAATAGCCATAACAAGTCTCCTTTTTCATCGCCTCGGCGCTACACGCCCGACGTAAGTTACTAAGTCAGTTCTATACGAGTATACCTATAAGAAGCTGCAGAACCAGCCTCTGCACCAACTGCAACGCAATAATCGCAACGACCGGCGAAAAATCGATACCGCCCATCGGCGGGATGAAACGACGGAACAGGTTGAGCCACGGACCGCACACGCTATCGAGCACCGCAGCAATATCCTGAAGCAAACCACCCTGCTTCATGGGAATCCACGTCATAAAGCAGTGGACGACAATGAGCGTGGAATAGAAGTTGAACAGCGTGTTGACCAGCTGGACGATAGTGTAGATGTTGATGGGAATCTCCTCGTCTTGTCTTTACTTAAGGTAGCCGTCGGCACGAAGCTTCTTGAGATCGGAATCTTTGACCTCGCAGCCGGCGGGCAGCACCATGAACACGCGGTCGCCCACCTCCTTGACCGTGGCACCCAGACCGCAGGCAAAGCCGTAAGAGAAGTCCAAGACGCGCTTAGCAACTTCGGTGCGTACGCCCACAAAAATCAGTGCGACAGGCTGCTTGGTGCGAACGCGGCGCACCACGGTCTCCACGTCGTCATAGCTCTCGGGGCGCAGGACATAGGCCGGCAGCTGCGGCGTGGCGTTGATGATATTGCTCGCATAGGCCGAGGCATCACTCGGTGCAGGCGCGGGCGCAGCGGCGGCACGGGCGCGGGTGTTCTCGGCGTAGCTCGACGGCGTGTCATAGGCACCAGGACGATAACCGCTCGCAACACTGTCCTGCGAGCGCGAAGGCGGGTTATACGTCGTGGCATGGCGGGAGTCATCGCCGACCAGCTGACCGGAGCGCGTATACACGGCAACCGACTCAGCTTCACCGCGGCGCGTCTGACCAAGCAGGCCGTTGCTCGGCTCGTCTTGGGTGTAGAAGCCCTCGCCCGAAGCACCGCCGTAGCCGTTGCCCTGATAACTATCGTCATAGCCGTCATCGTAGCCGTAGTCGTCGTCCTGGCCATAACCCTGGTCGTAACCCTGCTGGCCGCCCAGGTGCATCTTATTTTTAATCTCGTCAAGGAAGCCCATGGTTGTGTCCTCTCGCGGTTTAGTGCAGGCGCCCCGATAATCAGTGCGCACTTCAGAGCCTTATTTTACTGCAAACTCCGGGCTAAATACTACCCTGCCCAGACGAACGAGCGTAGAGCCCTCCTCAAGGGCAGGCTCAAAGTCCTCGCTCATGCCGCAGGAAAGCTCAGGCAGGTTCAAATCGGGATGCGCAGCCTCCAGCTCATCCCTCAGCTCACGAAGCCCCGCAAAGGTGCGGCGTGCCACATCCTTATTCCCCCGGGGCGCCATAGTCATAAGCCCCTGCACGCAAATTCCCTCGAGCTCCGCAAGCTCACCCGCGGCAGCGCGAATCTCATCGGGCGAAAAGCCTCCCTTCGACTCCTCACCACTCACATTGACCTCGATGAGCACACGCTGGGGGCCGGCGAGCTCGCCTGCCTCAATCTTGCGGACAGCACGGCTCGAGATCGCCTGCGCCAGATGCAGCGAACCCACCGAGTGAATCAGCTCGGCTGAGCCCAGCACCGCATTGATCTTATTGGTCTGCAGGTTGCCGATCATATCGAAGCGCACCTCGGGCAGCTCCGGATGCTCCGCCAGACCCGTGAGCTTGCGAACCAGCTCCTGCGGGCGGTTCTCGGCAAAATGGCGATACCCCGCCTGGATGGCGGCAACGGTCTCATCGACACCAACGGTCTTGGACACGGCAATGAGGCTCGCGGCATCGTGGGGACGGCCTGCGCGATCGAGCGCCGCATAAAAACGTTCCAGAATCTGCTCGCGGCGAGCGCGCATCAAGTCCAAATAGTTATCCATTGCTAATCGCCTCCGCTGACAGCCAAACAAGTAGTCCCATGCTAACGCAAGAGCGCGGCCCCGCATGTGCAAGGCCGCGCTCACTTAGGTATTTACAATCTTTCGACGAACGGGGTTACTTACTCCTCGTCGTCCTCGCCATCGTCCTCGTCCTCAAGATGATCGAGCAGGTAGCGAAGACCCTCGCTGACCTCGTTGGCGGGCACCTTCGCAACGTAGCGAGCGTCGACGGCGGGCCTCATGATAACACCCTCGCCCGAAGGCACGCGCATGCTCTCGAGCTCATCCTCGTCCACACGGGCGATATCGCCGGCGTTCATACGCTGACCAGTCAACAGGAAAGTCAGACGGCAAGCGGCATCGATGGAAATCGAAGCAATGCGATCGAGGTAGCGCGAAACCATGATGGCGCGGCGCAGGTCGTCATAGTTGCTGTCGTCGTCCATAAAGTCGCCCGTATCCATACGGTTAAAGGTGCGAAAGAACTTCTCGTAGGCGGCGTGCACTGGCTCGTCCTCGACGGCCAGGTTGCAGATGATGGACATGTCATTGGTGACGAGCGCAGAAAGCGAAGAGCCCAGCACCTGGTAGACGGCCTCAGCCTCGGCCTCGACCGTGCCGACAAGCTCCTTGGGCAGCGAGATGTCGGCCTTGATCATATGACGTGTGGCACGGCAGATCTGACGGACTTTATCGGTCATGCGCTGCAGGTTAAAGTCGACGTAGATGATCGTCTGAAGCAGGCGGAAGTCGGAGGCGACCGGTGACTGCGTGGCGATCAGGTTGTAGCAGACGGCCTCCAGGTTGGCGCAGCGCGCGTCAATCGAAAGCGTACGTTTCTTGGTCTTGGTGGCGAGCTTGCGGTCGTCGGTCACATAGGCCTTCACGGCATCGTGGAGAGCCAGATCGACGGCCTCATAGATGCTCAGCATCTCGTGACGGGCCTCGACGAGCTGACGGGAAAACAGTTTGCGCATGGTTCACTCCAATCAGTTGGGTGCGGTCATGCAGCCCGCACAGTGAATACGCACCGGACCAGGTCCGATCGGCTTGGGACTAGTCGCACCGATCAGCCAAAGCGGCCGGGGATATAGTCTTCCGTCCGCGAGTCCACCGGGCTGGTGAAGATCGCGTCGGTTTGACCATACTCGATGAGCGTGGCGGGCTCGCCGGCAACTTCCTGCAAGAAGAATGCGGTGTAGTCGCTGATACGAGCTGCCTGCTGCATTGAATGCGTGACGATGATGATCGTCATCTCGGGCGCCAGCTCGGCCATCAGATCCTCGACCTTAGAGACGGACGTGGGGTCGATGGCGGAGCAGGGCTCGTCCATCAGAAGGACATCGGGTTGCACCGCAAGCACGCGCGCGATGCACAGACGCTGCTGCTGACCGCCCGAGAGCGCCAAACCATCCTTGTTGAGCTGATTGGATACCTCTTTCCAGAGGTTGGCGCGCTTGAGCGATTCTTCCACGATGTCATCGAGGTCGCTTTTGCTAGTCACGCCCTGCAGACGAGGGCCAAAGGCGACATTCTCGTAGATGGATTTGGGAAACGGGTTGGGCTGCTGAAAAATCATGCCCACGCGGCGACGGAGGTCGACCGGGTCGACGCCCTCGGCATAGATATCGTTGCCGTCGAGCGTCATGGTGCCCTCGACGCGCGTACCCTCGATAAGATCATTCATGCGGTTGATGCAGCGCAAAAACGTCGACTTACCGCAGCCCGAAGGGCCAATGAAGGAGGTGATGGCGTTTTTGGCGATGTTGAGGTCAAGCCCCGTCAGCGCATGAAAGTCACCGTACCAAAAGTTGAAATCCTTGGCCGTAATGGCCGCTTGCTCCAGCGTGGGAGCGGACTGATAAACGGACATGGGACTCCTTAACTAGCGACGCTTGCGCGACAGGAAGCGCGCAAACAGGTTGAAGGCCAGAATGATCACCATCAGCAAGAGCGCGGTGCCGTAGGCTGCGTTCATGTTGATGCCGTCGTTGGCAAGCAGGTACAGGTGAACCGTCATGGGGCGGCCGGAATCGAGCGGCGAGATAGGTAGATTGATGGCCTGGCCCATGGTGTAGAGCACCACGGCGGTCTCGCCAATGGCACGGCCGATGGCAAGGACAATGCCCGTGGCAATACGGCCAAAGGCAGAAGGAAGCACAATCTTGGAGACAACCTGCCACTTGGTGGCGCCCAGGCCGTACGCGCCCCAACGGATATAGCGCGGGACGGCGCGAATGGCCTCTTCGGTGGTGCGCATGACGATGGGAAGCATCAAGAGCGCGAGCGCCAGAGCGGCCGAGACCATCGAAAGGCCCAGGCCCATGGCCTCGACAAACAAGGCGTAGCCAAACAGGCCCATAACGATGGAGGGCACCGAGGCCAAAGCGTCAGCAGCGTAGCGAATGAGCTCGACGATCTTGCCCTGCTTGGCGTACTCGGCCAGATAGACGGCTGCCAGCACAGCGATCGGCGTGCAGATAAGCATGGCGAGCGCCGTCACATAGACGGTCGAGACGATCGTGGGCCAAATACCGCCCTCGGCGTTGACGCCCTGGGGCCAACCGAAGATAAAGTCGAGCGAGATGTGTGGCAGGCCGTTGATGACCACGTAGGCGATGATAGCGACCAGCACCAGCGTGGTGATGTATGCCGCGGCACGGAACACGCCAAGCATGATCTTGTTGGACAGGTCCTTGTTGATGCGGCCCTTCTTGCCGTGGGAAAGGGCACGCTTGATGCGCTCGCGCGACGAGGTCGTATCGACCGTCGTGTCAACGGAATCGGACATAGCCTACCCCCTCTTCTTCTTGGAAACCAGGCGGACGATGCCCACCAGCGTGGCGGAAATGATAAACAGGACCACGCCCATGCCGAACAGCGCCGAGCGATGCAGACCCGAGGAATAGCTCATGTCGAGCGCAATCTGGCTCGTGAGCGTCGAGATGGGGCTCGCAATGCTGTCGGGAATAACCGGGGCGTTACCCACGACCATGAGCACGGCCATGGTCTCGCCGATGGCACGGCCCATACCCAGCACGATGGCATCCACGATACCCAGCTTGGCGGCAGGTAACACGACCTTATAGATAGTCTGCCACTTGGTGGCGCCCATGGCATACGATGCCTCGCGAATGCCCATGGGAATGGAATTGAGAGCATCGATGGTAAGCGTCGTGATGGTGGGCACGATCATAATGGCGAGCACGAACCACGCCGTCAGCGCGCCAAAACCAAGACCGCCGGTCAGTTGTGCGATAAACGGGCGGATGATGATCATGCCAAAGAAGCCATAGATGATAGAAGGGATGCCGGCCAACAGGTCAACGGCAGGGCTGATGAGCTTGCGCACGCGCTTGCTGGCGATCTCGACCAGATACACGGCCGTGCCCACGCCTAGGGGCACACCCATGGCGAGCGCGCCGACGGTCACCAGGCCCGAGCCGGCAAGCAGCGACACGATGCCGTAGTGACCCTCAGAGGGCGCCCACGTAAAGCTAAAGAAGTCCGCCAGACCGATGTCGGTAAAGACGGGCAGCGCCGAGTACGTGGTAAAGACAAAAATCAGGATGACGGTAACAACCGCCAAGAACGCGCAGGCAAAGAAGATCCACTGCAGCGCCTTCTCCTTGATATAGGTGCTGCGCGATACGAGCGCCAGCTCGCGCTTCTTGGGCGCCTGACCATTCTGCTCAGTCTGGGAGTTTTCCTGTGCTTCCATGCTACTCACTCCCCTTCTCGTCGTTGGTGACGGGGATAAAGCCCGCCTCGCGAATCTGCTTGTCCATCTTTTCGGACGTCACATAGTCGATGTAATCCTGCGCCTGCTGCGAAGGCGCACCCTTCACAAAGAAGTAAAGGTCACGTGAGATGGGATAGCCGCCGCTCGCGACCGTCTTCTCGGACGCCTCAACATGATTGACCGAGACGGCCTTGACCGAGGTCTTGGCGTTGAGGCTATCGACGAAGCCCAGCGAAATGTAGCCAATGGCACCGTGCGAACGAGATACCACGTCGCGCACCTGGCCCGTGCCCGAAAGAACGGCCGAGCGGCGATCGAACGGGGTGCCGTCCATCACGATGGTGCGGAATGCTTCACGCGTGCCGGATGCCTCGTCTCGGTTGATGACCTGAATCTTCAGGTCCTCGCCACCGACCTCTTTCCAATTAGTAATCTTGCCGGCATAGATATCGCGGAGCTGCTCGGTCGAGAGGTTATCGACCGGGTTATCGTCGTTCACGATGACCGCGATACCGTCGTGGGCAATGACGATGGGAGTCAGGCCCAGATCCTGTTCGTCGGCATTGAGTCCACGGGAGGAGCTGGCGATATCGGCCGTGCCAGCGCTGACGGCTTCGATGCCAGCGGAAGAGCCCAAACCGGAAACGAGCACGTCGATGCCGGTCTCCTCCTTAAAGCCCTCTGCCGCAATTTCGGCGATAGGAAGGCAGGTCGTGGAGCCGGCCACGGTAATGGAAGAGGTAGAAGATCCCGAAGAACAGGCGCACAGCGTAAGCGTAAGCACAGCGGCGCTCAGGACCGATACGATCTTTCTCATAGCATCACGCCGATCGCAGCATGGCGCCCACAGGTGCCGTCCTCGTTACGGTAGGAATAAAAGCGGTCGTTCTGGCGCACAGTCGAAAGCTGGGTATCCACGATATTATCCGCGTCCACTCCGGCATCTACCAGCGCCTCACAAATGGCAGCGGAAAGATCGAGCATGCGAGAGGCACTCGCATCGATGCAAGAGAACTCGACGGCAAAGCGATCCATGAGTTCCTGGGATACCTCATATTCGTCAGCCAAGATATGGGGGCCGATATAGGCGGAAACGTCGCTCGCATCGCAGCCGGCAGCATCGCAAAGCGCCTGGCACGCCTTGGCAGAAATACGTGCAATCGTGCCCTTCCAACCGGAGTGCACCACGGCAAATCCGCCAGGGGCCACCAGCACCACGGGAGCGCAGTCGGCAAAGCAGAGCAGCACGGGCACGTCATGGGCCGTACAGACGATGGCATCGCAGCCCTCGACAATCTGCTCGCGAACAGCCTCAAGATCGTCGGCGCCGTTCGAAGTCACCGTAACGATATGGTCACCATGTACCTGATTGGGCACGAGCAGATTATGCTCGCACTCAGTGGCGCCCATAGCTTCGAGCGCTCGACGACGATTTTCTTGAACAGCAAAGGGGTCATCGCCTACATGCGAGCCCAGGTTGAGCGAGGAGTACGCATCTTCAGAAACGCCACCGGTGCGCTCGGTAAAGGCAAAGCGGACATCGGATGTCGCGCCCTCCACCAACGTAACTCCATCATGGTCGACACGCGAAACGTTGTCCGCACGTGCTGCCATACTAAAGCCTCCTAATAACACAAGTACCGCGGCGTCGCCGCGCAGTCCGCGTTTATACGGCTGTCATACTTCCTTAAAAGGATACCCGCAGCGGTAGGGACCAAACGTAAAGGGAACGTAAGGAGATTGGAGGCTTTCGTTTACAAACGAGAAACAAAACGGGGTGCATCCAAATGGACACACCCCGTGCAGGTCGTTGAGAAAAACGAACTAGAAGCTACCGCGCTTCAGGAAGTCGGGAAGCTCGAACTGGTCGTTGCCAAAGTTGGGCAGCTCGGTACCACCGACGTTGCGGGTCGGAGCGGCCTGAGCCGGGCTGGCAGCCGGAGCGGTGCGCTGCGGCTCAGCGGAGGCAGCGGCCTTGCTCTGAGACTGCTGAGCAGCAAAGAGCTCATCCTGACGGTTGACGTTGGAGTCGGAGAAGCCCGTAGCGATGACGGTGATACGCACCTGATCGCCCAGGGACTCGTCGACAACGGTACCGAAGATGATGTTGGCCTCGGGGTCGACGGCGTTGGCGACAACGTCGGCGGCGTCGCTGATCTCCTGGATGCCCAGGTCCTTGGAACCGGCGATGGAGAGCAGCACGCGCGTGGCACCATCGATGGAGCTCTCGAGCAGCGGGCTGGAGATGGCCTGCTGGGCAGCGTCGACGGCACGAGTATCCCCAGAAGAGGTACCGATACCCATCATGGCGGTACCGGCCTGCTTCATGATGGTCTTAACATCGGCGAAGTCCAGGTTGATGATACCGGGGACGGTGATGAGGTCGGTGATGCCCTGGGTGCCCTGGGAAAGGACGCCATCGGCAATCGCGAAGGCCTCGAGCATGGTGGTCTTCTTCTCGGCGATGTCGAGCAGCTTATCGTTAGGAATGACGATCATGGTGTCGACGCAATCGGAGAGGGTCTTGATGCCCTCCTCGGCGCTCTTCTTACGCTTGCGGCCCTCGAAGGTGAAGGGCTTGGTCACGACGGCGACGGTCAGTGCGCCGACCTCGTTCATCGCGATATCGGCAACGATGGGAGCAGCGCCGGTACCGGTGCCGCCGCCCTCGCCGCAGGTGATAAACACCATGTCGGCGCCAGCGAGCGCCTCGGCGATGTCGTCGCGGGACTCATCGGCAGCCTTGCGGCCAACCTCGGGATTGGCGCCGGCGCCCAGGCCGCGGGTAAGGTCGGTGCCGATGTGCACCTTGATATCGGCATCAGAGATCGCGAGTGCCTGAGCATCGGTGTTGATGGCAACAAACTCGACGCCGCGGATGCCCTCTTCGATCATTCGATTGACCGCGTTGGTACCGCCGCCGCCGACGCCGACCACCTTAATGACGGCAAGGTAGTTGTTGATCTCTGTCTCGTGCATGTCGGTCCTCCGAACAAAGGTTATAGCCATAGCATGGGTCGACCCCTGCGCACATTAACCTTCAGG
>URZJ01000054.1 GCA_900552395.1 uncultured Collinsella sp.
GAGCTGCTTTCCCTCGCGGCGGTTTTCTAGCAGTAAAACCAAGTGAGTAGGCTTTTGGCGGGATGCCGAGCACGCCCCAAAACGCCACAGCCCTGACCTGCGGTTTTGTTGAGCGTTTGTCGCAATGTGCTCGGCAGATCCAAAAAAGTCTACTCACTTAGTTTTGAGATGCATCAGGCGGGCAAAAAACCGCCGCGAAGGGGGCCCGGCTTCCTTCGCGGCGTTTGTTCGCTGTGGTTATGCGACGGTTTTGCCCGCTTGCTACTCGCTGTAGCGGGCGGCGATGGCAGCTCGCACCATGCCGGTGCTCATGAGGTACGTTACCAGGAAGTAGCCGCCGTAGGCTGCCAGGAAAATCGCACAGGTGAGGCCCACCGTGCCGCCGATGCTCATGTTGCCAAACGTGCTCACCAGCTCGATGATCACCTTGAGCGCCACAAAGGAGTGCGCCAGACCCACTGCCAGCGGGAACAGGAAGAACACCGCTTGCTGTGCCATCACCGAATGGCGAATCTGGCGGTCGTCACAGCCGATCTGCGCCAGCACGCGATAGCTGCGGCTGCCATCTGCCACGTTGGAGAGCTGCTGGATCGACAGAATTGCCGCGCATGCAACGACCAGTACAAAGCCGATGTAGATAGCCAGATAGCTAATCATGCCGTTCATCTGCGCTGCCTGCGTATATAGCTCGGAGCGTGTCATGAAGACTCCCCACGAACCCGGCTCCTTGCCGTCAACGAGCAGGTTGTCGAGCATAGTGTATTTAATGAGCTCATCGGCCTCGGCAACATCCATCCCTCGCTTGTAGTTAACGAGCAGGTTGCTGGCATACGGCTGCAGATTAAGCTGGGACAGCAGCTCATCGGCAACGACCACGGTACCGGGATTGCTACCGAGCCCCGAGTTGGCGATGGCCGCCGTGTCCTTGTCCGACTTATCGGTTGCGGGCTTGAGCTCATGCCCACCCAAGGTGAGGGTATGGCCGCCGGCCATATATTTGGTGTACAGGTCGCCCAGCTCACCGCCCATATCACACGTAAGCACGTACTGGTCGCGGCCAATGCTCACCGGCTCCTCGCCCATCATCTGGCGCAGCTTGTTGTACTGGCTCGCCGGCGTCACAAACAGGCCCATATCATCGGCATTGCTACCCTCGAGCACCTTGGGGAGCTTTTCGCCCATGGCCTTGCACATCTCGCCTGCAGCTACCGAGGGACCCGAGCCGCCAAGCGGGTAACTCAGATACGAATCGATCTGCACATGCTCACCGGCAACATCGGCGATATTGACCTTTTTGCCGGTCTCGTCGTTGTTGTCCGCCGACTTGCGCTCGCCATGCCATGCAGCGTACAAATCGACCGTTGCATCGGCCAGCACCATGCGATCGGCCTCAGACGGATTGACATACTCCTTGTAGTAGTCGAGCGTTTCGGGCGTGTAATAGACATACGTCTGAGACACGTCAACAGGGTTATAGCGCTCCAGGTTTTCGTTCATCACGTTGGCGATCGACATACCGCACGTCACCGAGGTGATGGCCAAAAACAGGATCATCGCGATGACGCCCATCGAAAAGCACACCGTATTGACCTTGGCCGCAAGCTGGCGTACGGTAAACATATTGAGGCCGCGCCAATAGACGCTGCGCAGGCCCTGCAGCAGCTTGATAAGCATGCCCGAAAGGCCCCAGAACAGGGCAAAGGTACCCACCGTAACCATGGCCGTGGTGATACCAAACTGGTTCATGGCCTCCTGCAGCTTGGTATCGGTCGCGGTGAGCGGGAACCCGTCGCGCAGCAGACGGTAATAGGCCACGCCCACCAGCACCACGCCCACGACAAAGATGGCAATCGCGATCCAGGGGTTGCGCGTCTTGATGCTCTCGTTGCGACGCTCGGCACCCATAAGCTCGATGAGCCTGGTGCGGCGCACGGCGCGAAGGTTCAGCAGCAGCGTGAGCACAAACATCACGAGCATGCAGGCAAGGGTCAGGTTGAACGCATGCACCGAGAAAAAGAAGTGGAAATTAGCGATCTGCGTCTTAAAGAGCGAGGCCGTAAAGAATGTCATGAGCTGGGAGAGCCCCACGCCCAGCACAATGCCGGCGACAAAAGCGCCGACCGAAACAAATACGGTCTCGAGCGCCATGATCGTGGCGACGCGCCCGCGGCGCATGCCGAGCACCTGGTACAGGCCGAACTCCTTTTTGCGGCGCTTCATGATGAAGTTGTTGGCATACACCATCAAAAAGGCCATGACGCCGGCCAAAAAGTACGTCAGGTAGCCGAGCATGCTGCCCATGAGCTCGGACAGTCCCTCCTCCTTGATGCCGGCAATGTCGACCTGCATCGAGACGGTATTGAAGGCATAGAAGACCGTGACACCCAGGGTGAGCGTCAGCAAGTAGACAAGGTAATCGCGGCCGGCGCGGCGGACGTTGCCCCAAGCGAGTTTACAGAGCATCGGAGCCCTCACCGCCCATCATGGCAACGACCTCCATAATGCGGTCGAAGAACTCTCGGCGGTCGGTGTCGCCGCGGCGCAGCTCGGTGAAAATCTTGCCGTCGCGGATAAACAGCACACGGCTCGTGTAGCTGGCGGCAAAGCTGTCGTGCGTGACCATGAGCACGGTGGCGCGCAGACGGCGATTGAGCGCCTCCAGGCTCTCGAGCAGCAGGCGGGCGCTCTTGGAATCGAGGGCGCCGGTGGGCTCGTCGGCCATGATCATAGTTGGGTCGGTGACGAGTGCGCGAGCCGCGGCAACGCGCTGTTGCTGACCGCCGGACATCTGGTAGGGATACTTGTCGAGCACCTGACTGATAGACAGACGCGCGGCTACATCCTGCACGCGGGTCGAGATCTCTGCCGAGTTTGTGCGGGCGATGGTGAGCGGCAGGGCGATGTTCTCGCGCGCCGTGAGCGTATCGAGCAAGTTGGAGTCCTGGAAGATAAAGCCCAGCTCCTCGCGGCGGAACTGCGAAAGCTTGGCCTGCTTCATGCGCGTCACATCCTGGCCGTTGATGCGAATGGTGCCGCTCGTGGCGCTATCGATGGTCGACACGCAGTTGAGCAGCGTCGACTTGCCCGAGCCCGAGGCGCCCATGATGCCGACGAATTCGCCGCGGTTGACGGTAAAGCTGACATCGTTGAGCGCGCGGGTCACGTTGCCCAGTGTTCCATATACCTTTTCGAGATGCGCGACCTCCAGTACCGGGGTCGCCGTTTGCGTGGTTTGCATACCGAGTCCTTTCTTGCGATTAGTCTACGGCATCTATAGTCGCAAGAAGCCGAGTCGGCTACCATCGATATGGCTTACGCTTGCCTTACCGTTGTGTAAGGTACGGGTAGCTACCCTGCCACGTGTTGATGTTGAGAGAGGACTCCTGTTGAAGACCGTTCATGTTGCCGCTGGGATCATTCGCAAGGAAGGATCTGACGAGCTGCTTGCCGTGCAGCGCGGCTATGGCGACATGCGGGGACTTTGGGAGTTCCCCGGTGGCAAGCTCATGCGCGGCGAGATGCCCGAGGACGCCGTGCGCCGCGAGCTTATGGAAGAGCTACAGGTAAAAGTCACCAACCTGCGTGATTTCTACACCGTTGAGTATGACTACCCCGATTTTCATCTCTCCATGGAGTGTTACTACTGCTCGCTCGCCGATGAATCCGATGAGCCCCAGAAACACGACCGCCAGCTTGATATCCGGTGGATTCCACGCACCTCGCTTGCCACGGTGGAATGGATGCCCGCCGACAAGGGGCTCATTGATGCTCTGATTGAGTTAAAGGAAGATCGGCTTGAGGCAAGCTCCGCCGATGACGCCGCGCCCAACACAACCGACAAACCCGCCACCAAACCCAAGCGCGCACCTAAACGCCGCAGCAAAAAGCGTCCCAAGCCCGGTCTGCTCGACGGCATCGATACCTCGGACCTCTCCGCTGACGAGCGCGAACTGGTCCGCCGTCGCGCCGCCATCAAAAAGTCCATGAAGGGCAACAAGCGCGCCAACACCAAGCCCGAGCTGCTCGTACGTCAGCGCCTACGGGCCGCGGGCCTTACGGGCTATCGTTTGGAATGGAAGGTACCCGGCAAGCCCGACATCGCCTTCCCCGGCCGCAAGATCGCCATCTTCGTCAACGGTTGCTTTTGGCACCGCTGCCCCAAGTGCAACCCAAGCCAGCCCAAGCGCAACGTTGAGTTTTGGGAGGCAAAGTTCCGTCGCAACGTCGAGCGCGACCGTGCTGCTGTGGCAGCGCTCACTCAAATGGGCTGGACGCCCATAACCATCTGGGAATGCGAACTCAAAAAAGACCGCATCGACGCCACGATGGAAAAGGTCATCGAGCAGATGCGCGCCACAGAGCCGCAGCGCTAACAGCGAGCATTCACACGCTACGCACGTCCGCGCCACATCCACGTCACAAACCTTAGAAAGCCCTTAAGCTCAAAACCTTTCAAGAGTGTTACTCGATACCTCTGACCTGCAGTTTCATCGTAACACCAAACCAGGTTAAGCCTTTCTTTAGCGCTTCTTTGCGGCAGCCGCGGCATAATGTAGCCAGCGCACGGGACCTAGCAGCAAACCCCGAGCGCATCCTTTTGGTGGATATCGAGGAGGCCGCAAAAGCATGCATTCTTCCAATGACGCAGCACAGCAGCCATCCCTAAAACATGCAAACCTTTTCTCCTTCCCCCCGACACAGAGAAACGGCCTCCTCGACTCCCCCACCACAAAAACCAAGCGCTCAGCCGATCAGAGCCTCAACTTACGAGCATCCTTCGAAAAGCTCCAAGCATCCCTAGACAAGGCGTTCCCCGAACAGGCAAGAGCAATCTAAGCCCATTGCGCTTTATACTGATGCCATGCGAAACATGGATCACATAGAATTGCACCGCGGAGGACGCGAGGAAGCGTTTCCCGAGACCGCCGAAGACTGGCCCTATATTGCCGAACGCGCAGAATTCGCTCGCTATCCGGGCAATTCCGTCCCCTGGCACTGGCATTCCGAAGTTGAGCTTTTCTACATGGAGCAGGGAGCGATTGACTATCGAACGCACGCGGCTCATGAGCACGTACGCTTTGAGGAAGGGTCCGCCGGCTTTATCAACGGCGGCGTTTTGCACAGCACGCTGCAATCACCCAATTCGGCGCCAGCCATTCAAATGCTGCATATCTTTCAGCCGTCGATGCTCGGCGATCCCGCGGGACGTCTCCAAAAGCGCTACATCAACCCATTGCTTCAATGTCGAGGCGTCGATGTGCTCAAATGGTCGCCCACCAATCCCGACGATATGCCCTTTATCGATTTGCTGAAGAGCTCCTTTAGCCACGACCTTCAACGGCCGCAGAACGAGATGGCGCTTCGAAATAGTTTGTCAGAGCTCTGGATTCAGATTAACGCCAAGACCGAACCGCTCTTTTCTTCCGACGGCGCCTCTTGGATGACCAGCCGCGACGTACAGTTCAAGGCAATCCTGGACTTTATCCGCGCAAACTATGCAGCCGCTATAGATGTGCCCCAGATGGCATCTGCAGCCGGCGTAAGCGAAAGAGAGTGTTACCGCATTATCGAAACTTGTGCAGGAACGACCCCGGCGGCATATCTACGCGCATACCGCATAAACCGTGCTTGCGAACTTTTGGCACACACCACGCGAACGGTACAGACAGTCGCGCGCCAATGCGGATTTATAACAGCAAGCCATCTTGGCCAGGTATTTAAAGAACAAATGGGGTGCACTCCTTCGAGCTATCGAGCAGCGAGGCAGAATCTCGATAGCACCAGGCAGAAATCCCGCTAGCCCTTCTTCTGTCACTGCATCAAACTTGCAGGCAAACAACAGAGAGGAGCAATCATATGAAGCACTTTGACCATATCGTATTTGACGTTGATGGGACATTGGCAGATACAGAAGAAAGCGTTCTGTCATCGCTTGTCCAGATTGTCCAAGAAGAGACCAGCAAAACGCTTCCCCGACACGAGCTTGACTTTGCCCTCGGCATACCCGGCAAGGATGCCCTTGAGAAACTTGGGATCTACTCGCAGGCAACGTTGGATCGCTGGTGCCAAGTTGCCGCCAGCTTTAAAAGCACCATCAGCGTGTTTCCAGGTTTGCTTGAAGTCATCGCAACACTCGCCGATAGCGGCTGCAAACTTGGCATCGTCTCCTCACGTGCGCGCGACGAATACGCAAAAGAAATTGCACCCCTTGGTTTCGATAAGTATTTTGAGCACATCATCCTTGTCGAAGACACAACCGAACATAAACCCGCACCCGCACCCATGCTCGAATATCTCCGACGTGCGGGCGCGAATCCTGGCAACGTCGTCTACGTTGGCGACACCGTCTACGACGAACAGTGCGCAACTTCAGCAGGGGTCAGTTTTGCCCGAGCAGCATGGGGATCACACCAAGATATCCCAAACGCCACCTACAACCTCAAAACCCCCAACGACCTACTAACCCTAACAACCAAATAACCCACGCGCCCCACCCTTTCCGCCCCAACGCCACAAGGGCGATTGAGCAGGACGGCTTGGGCGGGTCCCCGTACTTAGTTTCCAAAATCATTCCGCAGCGCGAAGGCTTCTTATTATTTTCAGACCTAACGCCACAAGGGCGACGACCTCGAGTAGGTCAACCTGGGAGGGACGAGGGCTTAGTTCTCCAATCTTTCCGCAGGGGGCAAAAAGCCTCGCCGCACGAAGTGCGCAGCGAGGCTTTTTGCATGCCCGAGGACGATTGGGGAACTAAGCCCCCGTCCCTCCCCGGGATATGTAGCGAGTCGGAGTACCCTCGCTGTTACTCTGCCTTGCCCACAGAGTTGAGGTTGGTCATGCGGATCTTAACCAGCTCGGTGATCTCACGCATGCCCTCCTTGGCCGGCTTCTTGGGGTCGAAGCAGGCGGGGTTCTCGGCCATGTAGGTCATGAAGCCCTTGGTGTAGGCCTGGCGCAGCTCGGTGGCGTAGTTAACCTTGCAGATGCCGTTCTTCACAGCCTCGGCAACCTGCTCATCGGGCACACCGGAGGTGCCGTGCAGAACCAGCGGCACGTCGACGGCGTCGCGGATGGCCTTGACCACGGACTGCTCGATGTGCGGATCGCTCGTGTACACGCCGTGGCTGGTGCCAACGCCAATAGCGAGGGAGGTGCAGCCAGTGCGCTCGACGAACTCCTTGGCCTCGGCCGGATCGGTGTAGGGGCTCTCACCCTCAACCGCGGGGCCGTCGTCCTCCTTGCCGCCAACCTTGCCAAGCTCAGCCTCGACGGGCACGCCCATGGCGCGGCCAGCGTCGGCGACGGACTTGGTCAGGGCAATGTTGTCCTCGAAGGACTCGTGCGAACCGTCGATCATGACGGAGGTGTAGCCCGTGCGGAAAGCCTGCATGCAGCGGTCATAGCCATCGCCGTGATCGAGGTGCAGGGCAACGGGCACGGAAGCGCGCTCGGCGGCAGCCTTGACCATGCCGTAGAAGTAGTCCAGACCAGCGGTCTTGATGGTGCCCGGGGTGGTCTGCATGATGACGGGGGACTTGGTCTCCTCGGCAGCAGCCAGAACGGCCATAACAAACTCGAGGTTCTCGACGTTGAACGCGCCGACGGCGTAGTGGCCGGCCTGAGCGTCCTTGAGCATCTTTTCGGTGGTAACAAGTGCCATGAGCGTTTGCTCCTCTCCCTCGCCCGCATCTGGACATCGGGCGTACGTGTCCGCAAGGCGTTTTACCTTGCGTTTTGCTGCGCCCATTGTATGAAAATCGACGGCTTTGCACGTGCGAGATATTGTCATCGCACGAGGTCCAACCTTCATTTTTGAAAAGCAAACGGAAGGGATCGAACCCGACCGCGCGTGTTCGATATTGAGTTTTGAGCCTTGATCGCCTTTCTTTTATAGAAAAGATAAGTAATCGAAAGGCGTTTTCTTACTTAAAAAGAAAATGAACGAAAATAGACTCAACACAATTCCTGCAAATTTCAGACGATGATGGAGTGAATATGGCCCATGCAACAACCCGAGCTTTTGCCGACGAACGTCGCGCCGCCATCATGGAGATGCTCGAACATAACGCCTCGGTGCAAGTGGCAGAAATCGCCCAGACCTTTGGTGTGTCCTCCGTTACCGCCCGTGCGGACCTAGACGCGCTCGCCGAGTCCGGCAAGCTGCGCCGCACGCACGGTGGCGCTGTGTCGCTCCAGAAGCGACTGACCGTATCCACCCAGGATCGCCGCATCAACGTCAATGTTGCCGCCAAGCAGGCCATCGCGCAAAGCGCCATTGGGCTCGTCAATGACGGCGACACGCTGCTCGTCGACTCGGGCACCACGGCGCTCGAGTTCGTCCGGCTCCTCGATCAACGCAACGGCATCACCGTTATCACGGCCGACATCACCATCGCCGATTACATCGACGAGAGCATGCCCTCGGTCGATGTCGTCATGCTGGGCGGGGCACTGCGCAAAGGTCATCGCTATCTGTACGGCCCACTTACTATGCAGGCGCTCCAAATGGTCCATGCCGATCTGGCAGTCATGTGCCCCGGCGCTTTTGTTCCCGGCTGCGGCTTTACGACCGACTTTCCGCAGATGGCCGAGACCAAAACGGCTATGGTCGGTGCCGCCCGTCAAAGTGTCGCCCTCATGGACGCCAGTAAGGTCAACGGACGCGGCATGTACCGCTTTGCCGAGCTGACCGACGTCAACGCCATCGTGATGGACCGTGACCCCGATCACGCCGTCGCCACCTCAATCGCCGAGATCGTCGACAACGCCCGCCCAAATCTCCTCATCGCCAGCGCTTAAACAAAAACCGCCACAAAGGTGCCTGTCCCCTTTGTGGCGGTTTGCGCGTCAAAAGTGAACGTATCGCTACTTGGAGAGCTCGTCGGCGAGGGCCTCAATCTGGGCGCGCGATGCGTCGCTGAGCGAACCTAGCACGGTCACCTTGTTCTGCGTCAGGGTGATGTCCTTCATGCCCTCGAGCTCCTTGGTCATAACCTTGGCAGCGGCGGGCGCCCAGGAACCGGCCTCGACAAGCGCCACCGTGCGGTTCTGGTAGGCATGCTCGGCGAGCGTATGGATGAAGGTGCTCATGAACGGGAAAATCTCGCCCTGATAGGTGATGGAAGCGAGTACCAGACGGTCATAGCGGAACGCATCCTCAACGGCCTCGGCCATGTCGTCGCGAGTCAGGTCAAAGACGGAAACCTTCTGGCCGCGGGCCTCGAGCGCAGATGCAAGCTCCTCAACGGCAGCCTTCAGATGGCCATACACGCTTGCATAGGCAATCGTAATGCCCTCGTCCTCGGGCTGGTAGCTCGACCAGGTGTTGTAGGTGTCAAGGTAATAGCCCAGGTTCTCGGTCAGCACGGGGCCGTGAAGCGGGCAAATGATCTGGATGTCTAGGTCGGCGGCCTTCTTGAGCACGGCCTGCACAAACTTGCCGAACTTGCCCACGATGCCAAAGTAGTAACGGCGCGCCTCACAGGCCCAACCTTCCGGATCCTCGATATCGTTGGCGCCAAACTTGCCAAAGCCGTCGGCGCTAAAGAGCACCTTGTCAGTGGACTCGTAAGAGAAAAGCACCTCGGGCCAATGAACGTTGGGGGCGCCGACAAAGGTTAGGCTGTGGCCGCCCAGGTCGAGCACGTCACCCTCTTTGACGACCATCTTGCGCTCGGGGAAATCGGTGCCAAAGTAGTTGACCATCATGCGGAAAGCGCCCATGCTGGCCACAATCTGGGCCTGGGGATAGCGCTCCATAAAGGCGACGATGCCAGCGGAGTGGTCGGGCTCCATATGATGAACGACCAGGTAATCGGGCGTACGGCCATCGAGCACGGATTCGAGGTTACCGAGCCACTCATCGACAAAACCACCGTCGACCGAATCGGCGACAGCGATCTTGTCGCCCAAGATAACGTAGCTGTTGTATGCCATACCGTTCTCGGACACATCGTACTGGCCCTCGAACAGGTCAATGTCGTGATCGTCGACGCCAACGTAGCGGATATCCTTGGTGATCTCCATCAGGCAAAGCCTCCTAGATAGACAAAAGAGCCCGTCTATCATAGCACTCGGCTGCATCCCAACAGCCATCTGCCGGCATCCTTACCGATTGTTATTGAAATGCGATAAATCGCCGTTTACCAGCACAAACTATGCGGGCGGTGCCGCCGTACTATGCCGAACGATGAGCTGACCGGGAATACGAATGGCAACGGTTTTG
>URZJ01000055.1 GCA_900552395.1 uncultured Collinsella sp.
TCAATCACACCAATGAAAACGTTCCGCAGATTAAGGAGCTCTACAGCTTTTCGGACCGCTCGTACCTGAACCCGGCGCTTGTCGAGGGCCTAGTCGACGCCATCGCCGCGCATGAGTCCTCGCTGCTCACCTACGAAAAAGACTATGGCGTGACGTATCGCATTTTGTCTGAGCCGCTGCTAGAGGTTGGTTTGGGCACCGCTTTCGATATCAACGACACACGCGGCATCGACGTTAAGCTCACCCATGCCTACCAAGAAATGCTTGCCGATGGCACCATGGAGCGCCTGGTGTCAAAGTATTTTGATGACCCTTCGCCCTTTTTGAATGTGGAGGGCCTGTCATGATTGATGCGTCCGACCACACCGCTCAGGAGCGGGGCGATCGTTCGGCACGGGAATGGCTCATCGTCGTCCTGTTGGGGATAGCGCTCTCGATTGTTGCCGGCGTGACGAGCTACGCCTACACGACAGCTCAGGCCGAGCAGCGCTTTGCCGACGTTGTCGATTACGTGGCGACACAGAGCCTTTCCTACGATGCGTTCAACAGCGCCTATGCGACCAAAAACCTGATTCGCGTTATGGAGATCGCCGGAGAGGCGGCGCGCGATATGGAGCGCGACGGCTCGGTGGATAACGCTACGTTGGAGCAATATGCTGACCAGTTTAATGTGACAGCGCTGATCGTAACGGATGCATCGGGCAACTTGGTGTCCGAGTCCTCGAAGGATGACGTGGGCTACGAGTCGCTCGCCGCGAATCTCAAAGAGGCGCCTGTGCTGGAGGTGGCAGCCCATCCGCTTAAGTCCTATACCGCTCGCATTACGCTTGCGGACGATTCGGTCGCAGACATTGGCTGCGTGGCCCGGCGGGACGGTGAGGGCATCGTTGTCGCGGTGAGGCACCAGAGCGCCAAGGCGGTCGCGAGCAATACGCTCAAGTTGCAGAGCTTGCTCGATGGTTATGAGACCATCGATAGCGGCAATATCGTGATCGAAAACGACGGTAAGGTCGTTGCGACCAACGCTGTTGAGCCCGCCGTGTCAGGCGTGTTCGATTTGCCTGCGACGGATGCCATCGTTGTCAACGGCATTAAGGAGCGTTGCCTGGCTGGTAAGGTCAGATTGGTTAACGACAGCGGTGAGTGGTATCTGGGCACATTTGGTAAAGCGCGCGATTTTTACGTGTACACCTATGCTCCCGCGCAGCGTTACTTTGAGGTTGTTGCCGCTGTTGTTGCCAGCGTGTTGGCACTCTACGGCGGTGTTATAGCCACTGTTGTGTTGGTGCGCCGCCGCGCCGAGAGCCAACGCTTTGCCGACCTGTTGCTGCAGGAGCGCGACTATGGCGACAAACTGGCAAAAGCGGCGCGCGAAGCTTCGTCTGCCAACTCTGCAAAGACGGAGTTCCTGCGTCGCATGAGTCACGACCTGCGCACGCCCATCAACGGCATTCGCGGTATGGTCGAGGTGGGCAATGCCAACGCGGACGACTTGCAAAAGCAGACTGAGTGCCGCTCAAAGATCTGGACGGCGTCGGGACTGTTGCTCGACCTTGCGAACGAGGCACTCGATATGAGCCGCTTGGAGAGCGGGCAGGTCGACCTGAATCTCGTGCCTACAGATATGGTGGCCCTCAACCGTGAGGTGTGCGATATTCTGGAGCGCCAAGCCGAGGAGCGCCTGGTGACAATTATCTGCGACCAACGGACTCTTGATCATCCCTATGCCCGGGTGAGCGTGACGCACCTCAAGCGTCTGTTGCTCAATATTGCCGGTAATGCCGTCAAGTACAACCGCCAGGGCGGCTATGTTCGCCTGACATGCCGCGAGGTGGAGCCGGTGGACGGTGTCCCCGTCTATGAATACACGATCGCCGATAACGGCATTGGCATGAGCGAGGAGTTTCAACAGCACCTCTACGAGCCGTTCAGCCGCGAGGAACAGCAGGTGGAAGGCGCTTCATCGGGAACTGGCCTGGGCGCGTCTATTGCCAAACAGTTGGTCGAGCTTATGGGCGGAACCATGAGCTTTACGAGCGCCTTGGGGGGGGACGACGTTTACCATTTGCCTGCCGTTTGAGAAGTGCAAGAGTTCCGAGATTCCCCAGGCAGTTCGCGTGGATGCAGGCGACAGCGACGTGATCCAGGGCCTGCGTGTTTTGCTCGTAGAGGATAACGACCTGAATGCCGAGATCGCACAGTTTACGCTCGACCGCGCCGGTGCCGTCGTGACACATGTTAAAGATGGCGAGTCTGCCGTCGAGACGTTTGCCGCGAGCGCGCCGCACGAGTACGACGTGGTATTGATGGACATCATGATGCCCGGCATCGATGGCCTTGAGGCCACGCGTCAGATTCGAGCGCTCGATCGCGAGGACGCCGCGACCACGCCGATTATCGCCGTGAGCGCCAATGCCTTTGCCGACGACCGTAGGCTTTCGCGCGAGGCGGGCATGAACGCGCATCTGAGCAAACCCGTGAGTTCTCAGGATCTCGTTGAGGCGCTTGCGCACATAGCCGCCGACGCTTCATAAACAAATAGCTCGGTTCCAATACTGGTTGGAACCGAGCCATTTTGCTATTTGCAGGACCTGTTTTTGGGCTTACTTTTCATGGATCTGCTTGCCGCAAAGATGCTCAATCGAAATCTCGTAGAGTTGGACGCCCTTGATGTCTTTGGCGATTTCCTCTTCAACTTCTTCGGCAGAGGGGTAGTACTTAAGCGCGAGCTGGCGGACTTTGTCCTCGATAAACGCAGGTGTCTCATCTACCAGACGGCAACGACCAAAGACCACGGTGCTCATAACATAGGGAGCCCAGTCATCGTCCTTGTACCACTCGTTGCCGTAAACGGTAAAGCAGACTTTATCATCACGCCTGAGTGAATCGACCTTGTGGCCAGCCTTGGCACCATGGAAATAAATCTTGTCGTGCTCGGCGTCAAAGAAGTAGTTGACGGGAATGGCATACGGGTAGCCACCATCGCCGTTGACGGCAAAGACACCGCGCTTGCAGATAGCGAGCAACTCGCGCGCTTCCTCGTCAGTGATGGCGCGTTTCTTTCGACGTAAGGGCCTAAACATCGTTGGCTTCCTTTCTAACTGTGCATGGTGGGTGGGCACAAACTATAGCGAAACAGTTCCGTTTTTCTTGATGCGGGCGAGGATGTTTTTGAGCTTGTTAAAGTCGAGCGGTTTGGGCAGATGGGCGTTCATGCCGGCATCGTGTGCCGCCTTGGCGTCCTCGGCAAAGGCATTGGCGGTGAGCGCGATGATGGGGATGTCGGCTGCATCGGCCTTCTCGCTCAGACGAATCGCGCGAGTTGCCTCGTAGCCATCCATACCCGGCATCATGATGTCCATCAGGATCGCATCGAAGCTGCCGGCGGGACGACTAGTGTATAGTTCGACCGCTTCTTTGCCGTCGGCGGCGCGAGTTACGACGATGCCTTCGCTTTCGAGCAGGGCCTGGGCAATTTCGGCATTGAGCTCGTTGTCTTCGGCCAAAAGAACGTTCATGCCGGCAAGCGAGCAGCTGATCGCCTGCTCGTCCGCACCTTCTCTTGCCTGAGGGTTCTTGTCGATATCGAGCGGAATCTGGACGTTGAACGTACTTCCCATGCCGACCTCGCTCGAAATCTCAATCGTGCCGCCCATCATGTCTATGAGCGATTTGACGATCGGCATGCCCATGCCAGTTCCCTGAAATTTACTGCGGGCATCGTTGCCCTCTTGGGCAAACGGTTCGTAGATGTGCTTTAGAAACTCGGGCGACATGCCGATGCCGGTGTCCGAGACGCTAAAGCAAAACACGGCGTGCTCGTCGTCGACCGGCTTGATGGTCGATGAGAACGTGACGGTGCCTCCGTGCTTGTTGTACTTGATGCTGTTGTCGAGCAGGTTGACAAGGATCTGCCGAATATGGGTGGGGCTGCCGATCATATATTGGTCGACAGCGTAGGGCTCGCTGGTGTCGAGCATGGTTATGCCGCGGTCCGATGCGCGGAGCTTGCACAGTACGAGCGCATTGTCGCACAGCTCTTTAAGGTTGAATGATTCGTGCTCGAGCGTCACTTTGCGCTCCTCGATCCTGCCCATCTCGAGGATGTCGTTAATCAGTGACAGCAGGTGATTGGCGGCAACGCGCGCCTTGGCGCGGCTTTCGCGGGCGACCTGCATGTCGCCTTCTCTCAATTCCTCAATTTCGATAAGGCCCAGGATGCCGTTGAGCGGCGTGCGGATGTCGTGGCTCATGCGCGTGAGGAAAGCGGTTTTGGCGGCGTTGGCGGCATCGGCTTTCTGCCGTTCCTCCTGTGCGCGGTAAAGCGACCAGACAAGGATGACGATGCCGGTGAGCAAAATGCAGATGACGACTGCCGCAATGACGATGCGGTTGCGGTAGAGAAGTCGGAACGCATCCGATTCTTGCGCCGAGTACGATGTGGGGAAATAGCTGTTTGCAGAGAGCGATTCACCTGCATTGACGATGCCCTTATTGATGATTCCCAGCAGCTCGGGCTTGCCGCGCGAAATTAAACACGATAGTTGTGCCGTGTTGGTGAGTTCCTGTGTTTCGAAATCCTCGATGTCGTAGATGTCGCGGAGAGTTTCCAGGCGCGTGCTGGGGACAATGATGCAACGTGCCTTCCCCTCATCGAGGGCTTTGAGCACCTCGCCGTCATTCGAATACTCGGTTACCGTTGCGTTCGGAAAGAGACTTTCGAGCTCAAAACGGTTAACGATTGTGCTCTTTGTACAAGCGATGTTCTTAAGGTCGCTGTTCAGGTTTTTGCCATTGTGAATGGCGGTCAGCGAAACCGTTCCCATCGAGTTTGACTGGATGACCCCTGTCTGCTCGGCGAGCCAGTAGTCGCGAAACAACGGCAGGGCGACATCGATGGTTCCGTTGGAAAGGGCTTTGATCATTTGCTTGTTGTTCGAGAGTGCGATTGTTTTGACCGTAATGTCAAACTTGTCGTGCAACGTCGTTGCAAGCGAGGCGAGCGACCCTTCCATCTCGCCGTCGTCATTTTGCGTACAGTAGGGAAGTTGGTTTTTAAGATAGCCGAGCGTGATGGTATTGCCGTTTTCTTTGAGCCAGGTGGTCTCGGTGCCGGTGAGCGATGACGAGCCACTGTTTTGGGTCGAGTAACTCGTTTTGACTTCCTCGTTATAGCGCGGGTTATCGCGGGCGATGGTCGTCATGGCGGCGTTGATGTCGTTCATCAGGTCAGGGCGGCTTTTGGGAACGGCAAAATAGTAGTCGCTCGAGCCTACGTAGAACATGGGTGACGCATCGGGCGACGAAATGGTGTCGTTCATGATGACGGCGTCGACCTCGCCGTCTGCAAGCGCCTCAAAGAGGGCGCTGCCGGTGTCGATTTCTTTATAGGTGCAGGTAACGTCTTCGTTGGCGAGCCACTGCTGGCCGACGATAGTTTGCATAACGCCAGAGTTGCAGCCGATGGTGAGGCCTTGGAGCGCCTGAGGGTCACCCTTGGCTAGATCGTCGCGGTCGGGCCTGGCGTAGATATAGTAGCGCTCGGTGCCCTCGGGATTTGAGGAAAAGAGCAGCTTCTGCTCGCGTTCTGCCGAATACGAGATGTTGGGCATGAGGTCGATTTCGCCTGCCTCGAGCATGTCCATAAGCTCGGAGAAGGTGCCGCTAACGTATTCGTATTGCCAGCCCTTTGTGTAATACGAGAGGGTCTGGAGGTACTCGTAGCCCCATCCCGAGAGGCGCTCGCCCGGCGTGCCTTCCTGGAAGCCTTTGTTGTTGACGAGCCAGCCAACGCGGACCGTCTTGACCTGGTGGTCGGAGTCGGCGGCAAAGGCGGGGGCAGGCATGACGGCGCTCAGTACGGTGAGTACGGCAACCGCGACGGCTAGGGTGCGATATAGAGCCAAACGAAGGATGGCGGAAGGTTTCACATGTAATCCTATCGAGTCGAGACAGTATCACATAAGGATACCAGCTCAACCTGCCCACTCAGCCACCGCACCGCTAAACGGTCAGGTAGTCATTGGGGACGTTCTTGTTTGACTAGTCATTTAAGAACGTCCCCAATGACTAGTTCCGTTTGCGGGGGAGGCGTGGGACAATACCGAGCGAATGTGATTGGGCGTCTGGGAAAAGAGGTCGCGATGAACAAGTTGAGGACGCTTGCTGACGTGTTGCGCCAGGCTGGCTTTGCGCGCATCACGGGCCTGTTTCTCGTCTTCTATCTGCTGTGCTCGACGGCCGTCTGGCTGTCCGAGCCCACGACCCTCACGTTTGGCGACGGCCTCTGGTTTAGCTTTGAGACCGTATCGACGATCGGCTTCGGTGATATCCCGGCCGAGACGCCGGTTGCCCGCGCTATCACCGTCGTTTTGAGCGTCATCAGCATCTTCTACATCGCCATGCTCACGGGCGTGGCGGTGAACTACTGCAACACGCTCATCAAGATGCGTCAAAAGGACACCATGGCGCGCTTTATGGACGATCTAGAGCATTTGGAAGAGCTCGATCGTGACGAGCTCGCCGACCTGTCGCGCCGTGTGCGCGAATATCGCCGACGCCAACGCTAGAACGGGCGACGCGCGTCACGACGAGGGGGACTGAATATGAATATCACGGTATACCTGGGCGCGAGCGTCGGCAACGAACCGGCGTTTCTGCCTGCAGTGCGAGAGCTCGGCACGTGGATTGGCTCCAACGGCCACGCGCTGGTATACGGCGGCTCCAAGTCGGGCCTGATGGGCGCGCTTGCCGATAGCGTGCTCAATGCTGGCGGGCATGTGACGGGCGTTGAGCCGAGCTTTTTTATCGAGGCAGAGTTTCAACACGACGGTATTGACGATCTCATCGTGACGAGTGACATGGCCGAGCGTAAGGCCAAGATGATCGAGCTCGGCGACGCGTTCATCGCCTTCCCGGGCGGTACGGGCACGCTCGAGGAGATTGCCGAGGTCATGTCCGCCGTGTCGTTGGGGCATCTCGATGCGCCGTGCATCCTGTACAACCTCGGGGGCTACTACAACGATCTTAAGTCGCTGCTCGGGCGCATGATCGACAAGGGCCTATCGAGCCCGCAGCGCCAGACCGGCATCTACTTTGCCGACGACCTGCGTCAAATCGCATCGATTATCGGCGCCTAAGCCTTAGGCTCATCGCTCGTGCGGCACCCAACGGCACCGTTCGCGGCGTAGATGGTTAGCCCGCCCGAGGCCTGCTCGTCCTACAATAAAACGTATCTTTGTCGATTTGACCACGGGAGGTCCCGATGGATACCCTTGCAAAACCCAAAAACCGTGCGCTGTTCTTAGTGAGCGTGGCTGCGACCGGTGCGTTTGCGGGCACCGCGGTCTGGCTGTTCTTCTTTGCGATGGAGCGCGGTATCGACTATCTATGGACCGAGATCCCGCATATGCTGGGCGTCGCTTCACCCGAGCTCGCGAGCGGCCCGTTCGGGTTTTTGCCGTATCCGTTTTTCGTCTGCCTGCTGGGCGGCCTGCTGATCGGCCTGTACGAAAAGATGACGGGCACCAAGACCGATGACCTCAACCAGGTAATGGCCAAGGTTAAGCAAGACGGTCGCTATCCGTACGACAACCTGGGCAAGCTTTCGCTCGCGGCGTTGCTGCCGCTGCTGTTTGGCGGAAGCATTGGACCGGAGGCCGGCCTGACCGGCGTTATCGCGGGTCTGTGCAGCTGGGTCGGCGACCGCATGCGTCGCTTTGGTGCCGAGTTTAGGCAGCTCACGCTGCTGGGTACCCAGGCCGCCCTGACGGCGCTCTTTACCGCGCCCGTCTTTGGTTTTGTGGCGCCGCTCGCCGGTAGCGCCGATGGCCAGGGCGCCAACGAAGACGAGGATTCCGCCTCCGACGAGATCACCATCAAGCTGCCCAAGGCGCAAAAGACCGTGGTCTACGGCATCGCGATTGCCGGCGGCCTGGGCACCTATCTGCTGCTCGGACAGCTTATGGGCGGCGGTATGGGTATGCCGAGGTTCGAGGCTGCCCAGGTGGGCAACCTTGAGCTTGTCTGGCTTATTCCCCTGGCACTCATCGGTACGGTCTGCGGCTGGCTGTACTTTGTCTCGGAGCACGCGAGCGAGGCGTTGGCCCACACCATAGGGGAGCGCCCTGTCGTCAAGGCCATGCTAGCCGGTCTGGCGCTCGCCATCTGTGGCACGGTCCTGCCCTACACCATGTTTGCCGGCGAGACCCAAGCCGACGTGCTCATGGAGACCTATCTGACCATTCCCGCCGGCGTGCTTATCGCGACCGGTCTTGTTAAGGCCATGCTGACGCCCGCCCTCATCAACCTTGGTTGGCGTGGCGGCCACTTCTTCCCGGTTATCTTCTCGGGTGTGAGCCTGGGCTATGGTCTTGCCGTCCTCACCGGCGCCGATCCGGTCTTTTGCGTCGCCGTCTGCACCGCCTCGACGATGGGCGCCGTTATGCGTCAGCCGGTCATGGTCGTGGGCCTGCTGCTCATGTGCTTCCCGCTCAAGGGTATCGTCTGCATGATCATCGCCGCCGTCATCGCGGCGGGCATTCCGCTGCCCAAGCCGCTGCGCAAGTAGCACGGTAGCGCGCGGGCAATACAAACATCTCAAGCCCGGTGTGGGCGCTGTGTCACGGATTTGCGGGTGGACTGAATCTCGCCTGGCACCGACGCTACTTCCAAATCGCGAGCGCGGCGGTGCCCAGCACGATGAGGAAAAGGCCGATGGCGCTTCGATGCGACAGCTTTTCGTTGAAGGCCAGTCGTGCGAACAGCACCGATACGACAATCGATAGTTTGTCGATTTGCACGACGACGCTCACCTGGCCTGCAGCGATGGCGTAGTAGTACAGCAGCCACGACGCGCCGGTCGCAATGCCCGATGCCGCAAGAAATGCGAGTTCGCGCGGGTCAATGCGCGCGACCTGCTCCAGCTTTCCCTTGGCAGCCACGATTGCCCATGCCATAACAAGTACCACACAGGTGCGGATTGCCGTGGCCAGGTTTGACTCGACACCTTCGATGCCGATCTTGGCGAGGACGGAGGTGAGTGCCGCGAACACGGCGGCGCCGAGGGCGTAAGCGAGCCAGGCTCGGTCTTGCTTTTGCTCTGCGCCGACGGACTGCTTTTTCTCGATCATCAAAAACGTGCCGAGCGTGATAACTGCGGTTCCCACGAGCTTGACCGCCAGGTTGCCTGTCTCACCAAAAAGCACTATGGCGATCAGCACGGCGAGCACGGTGCTCATCTTGTCGACGGGTACAACCTTGTTGACGTCTCCGATGCTGAGCGCCTTAAAGTAACAGATCCACGAGGCGCCGGTGGCGAGTCCCGAGAGGGTGAGGAATAGCCAGGCTTTGGCGGGAATGGCGCCGATTGCTCCGATGGATCCAGAAATGCCCGCCATTGCCCAGGCAAATACGAGCACCACGCAAGTACGGATGGCGGTTGCAACGTCGGAGTCGGTGTGCCTGATGCCGCATTTGGCCAAAATGGATGTGATGCCGGCAAAGAAAGCTGATGCAAATGCTGCTGTAACCCACGACACGGGTTGAGCGCCTCCTCATAAAAGACCGCGCCAGATCTGCGGCGCATGCCCGATGATACCGCGCTTGCCTACAGGTCGCGTGTCCGGTAGACCTTGGCGCTGACGATGCAGCTAAGTGCACATAGCACGAGGGCCAGTACCGCAATTCCTGCGCACAGGCATCCGAGGACGGCGGGATCGGGATTCGCCCCGGCAATCGATATGAGCCAGTTGCTGATGGGGTTGGAGGAGCTCAACGCTGCCATGGCAAGGCACCCGAGCAGGGCAAACAGGCCGACGGAAAGGCGCAGCGCCTCCATGTGTCCAAATCGAAAGAACAGCGGCTGTGCCAAAAACACCATCATGAGGGAGATGAGCATCGATGCGGCGGAGGCTATTGTGGTCTCAAAGACGATCTGTCCCGTCGAGGGCATGCCCGTGTGATCGAAGAACGGAAGGGTGATGATGCTCAAAAGCGCGGCGGCGCACGCCATGACGGCTGAGAAGACAACGATGCACAGGTAGCGGGCACAAATAATGTCTTTGCGCGAGAGGGGCAGCGTTGCCCGATAACGCTCCCATCCGTTTTGA
>URZJ01000056.1 GCA_900552395.1 uncultured Collinsella sp.
ATGTATACATCATAACGATGGATAAGAGAAATATTTTGCTATATTTCATAAAGCATTTACATTTAAATTATTATTATTCCAACGATCATTTCAACAGTCGGTGATACCCCGCTTCAACCTTATACATATTCTTTCCTAATCTGACGGTAACTTTTCCAGTCGAAGAGTAGAACCATTCCCCATCCTTACGATAGACAGAAACGGAAACCGGTTCCAATGCTTCTATGACATATTTTCCCCGTTCTATTTTCCGACCGTCCACCATATAAATCTGTTCCAATCCGTCCGCCAGTTCGGTAATCAGTCCGAATGTTCCCTGAAAAGCCTGCCGTTTGCCGAATGAGCAAACAACATCCGAGGACGTGGAACTGAAAATATAGTCCTTGCGCTTGCCTTCCGATTCTACACAAAAGGCAACCACCTTTTCGTCTACCTTTATCTTTTCTGTTCCAACGACCGAAGCATCGCCTCTCACCGGCTCAAAGACAGCGATAAAGGGTGAACTCCATGCGTTATTACCATTCTGTCGGACAAGCAAAGTAGGAGTTATGGACGGAGCCGTACTGACATTCTTCGGAGTCAGTCCCTGTTGCAATGTAGTATAAGGGGCTTCCAATGCATATAACTCACGCCCTTGCGCCCCCATCATCCACATCTGCATAGACAGAGGTTGCTCACCGGAAGTAATGTTCCAGACAGCCTTGAAATCATCTGGACAAGCGGCTCTTCTCAACTTTTTAAACCAATTATAGCCCTCGCCATAAATTTTGTCCAAACGTTCCGTTTCCGTCAAAGGAAGCAACTTTCCACCGGCATCCATCAAGTTTAACGAAATGCCGACATTATGGAACAAGTAATCGTTATCCATTTGATTGGAACGAAAGATATCGACATAGAATCCTTTATCCGAAGCCGTTTTCACCATGGCAACCACCCGCCTTTTCTCTCCGGCCTCCATATCACAGATATTTATGCAGGGATTCAACGCTTGTGCGTTCACGAAACTTTCAGAATCAACATACGGTTCCATCGCTTTAATCGTGATATCCCCCTCTGCATATCCCGGCAAAACCGTATTACTTCCGGTAGCAGACTGATGGTACCGCTGGTCTTTGCTCCAATAAGACTCATATCCTGAAGCATCCGGAGCCAAAGCATAACCAAACCCGTACAATTGCAAAGCCAAGCCATTAGGCGACAAATGATAGCCTTTGCGCCCGCCATACAATACAGCCATCAGATTTTCCTGATCCTTCTTACTTTTCATGGTAACAAGACGATGATGGGGAGAATAAGACATACGTTCCATATCGGCACCTTCATCCGTCACCGGAATACGGGCCATATAAGTGCAAAGCCCTGTCCACCCTGCATTTTCACGCTTGTAGGCCCCATTCGCAAGACCTGTTCTCAGTGCCATTGCTACACGTGCACTGTTCTTCGTGTCCCCCGTCTGCCCATAATAAGCAAGAAGATGCTCGAATGTCCCGAAATTAGCGGCTCCCCCCCGGCTGTCGCCAAACACAATCATATTGGCGCGCTCATCCATCCATGGAAATGCGGCAAGAGCCGCCTTTTGCATGATTGGATTACCTGCGATAATGTCTATGCCGCATCTCTTCAGCAAAGTAGAGAACTCCAACAGCATGGCTATCGTGCCAAAAGAGTATCCCGGAGATTCCGGCCACAAGCCGGTCACCGGATCGTAACTTTTCAGGATGTCCGGTATGGCATCATGATAAGGGGTAGATTCCGTTGTCAGATAATGCAGATAATATGAACGTCCTTTGCCATCGGCATACGCATCATTCTCTTCCAAGGCCAGTATAGGGCGCAACATCATGTTCCAGCCGTTCACATTCCAGTTTCCGGTCTTCCCGCCGCGGATAAAGCCTATGTCGATGAAACGCTATCCGCCGAGAATCAGCCCCGTCTGCTGGTCGATCTACCCGCCGCGGAGCTCGTCGAGCACGCTATCCGCCGCGAAGAAGGCCGCATGGCATCCAACGGCGCGCTGGTGATCGAGACGGGGGAGCGCACTGGTCGTTCCCCCAATGACCGCTTTATCGTTGACACGCCCGACGTGCACGACAAGATCGCCTGGGGCGCCGTCAACCGACCGCTTTCGATCGAGAGCTACGAGACCATCAAGGCCGGCATCGTCGACTACCTCAACGAGCGCGACGTGTTCGTCACCCGCGGCATGGCCGGCGCCGACCGCAACCACACGCGCCGACTGCTCGTCGCCTGCGAGCGCGCCAGCCAGGCACTCTTCATTAAGCAGATGCTCGCCCGCCCGCTTGCCCGCGAAATCGCGCGCACCGGCGAGCCGGACTTCTGTGTGCTCGCCGCGCCGGGCTACCAGTGCGATCCCGCCATCAAGGGCCTCAACTCCAGCGCCGCCGTGGTCATCAACTTCCAGGAGCGCGTGATTTTGGTCGCGGGTACCGGCTACTCCGGCGAGATCAAAAAGTCCATCTTCAGCGTCATGAATTACCTGCTGCCCGTCGAGGACGACGTGCTGCCCATGCATTGCTCGGCCAGTATGGATCCCGTCACGCACGAGACCGCGGTGTTCTTTGGCCTGTCGGGCACCGGCAAGACCACGCTTTCGGCCAACCCCACGCGGCTGCTGATCGGCGACGACGAGCACGGTTGGTCCGACATGGGCATCTTCAACATCGAGGGTGGCTGCTACGCCAAATGCGAGGGCCTGGACGCGTTCCACGAGCCTGAGATCTTCAACGCCGTCCGCTTTGGCGCGATCTGCGAAAACGTGGTGCTCGACGAGAGCCGCAAGCCCAACTACGATGACGTCTCGGTCACGCACAACACGCGCGTGGCCTACCCTGTGGAGCACATTCCCAACGCGTGGACCAAGGGCATGGGCACCACTCCGAGCGTCGTGCTGTTTTTGACCTGCGACGCCTTTGGCGTGCTGCCGCCCATCTCGCGCCTGACGGCCGACGCCGCCATGTATCACTTTGTGACGGGCTTTACGGCCAAGATCCCCGGCACCGAGGTCGGCGTCACCGAGCCCACGCCCACGTTCTCTTCGCTGTTTGGCGAGCCGTTTATGCCGCTCGACCCCATGGTCTATGCCAAGATGCTCGGTGAGCGCATCGCCGACGGCCGCACGCGTGTGTACCTGGTCAACACCGGCTGGATTGGCGGCGGCTACGGCGTGGGCCATCGCATCGAGCTTGCCTACACGCGCGCCCTGGTGGCCCGCGCCCTCGACGGTACCATCGAGGACAGCGAATTCGTGCATGACGATATCTTTAACGTTGACATTCCCACCACGTGCCACGGCGTGCCCGACGGCATCCTGGTGCCGCGCCAGTACTGGCAGAGCACCGCGCGCTACGACGAGGCGGCGCACAACTTGGCCGTGATGTTCGAGGAGAACTTCGAGAAGAAGTACTCGCACCTGCCCGAGTCCGTGAAGGCCGCCGGTCCGCACGCTCAGGTGCACGCCGACGCCCGTCATCGCGGCCGCGGCCTGCTGGGACTCCGACACTAGCGTCGCCGCGAGTCCATATCCGCCACAAAGGGGACAGGCACCTTTGTGGCGGTTTTGCTTGGGCGAATGACTCGGGTTACAATACGCCTGACATATCGCCCCCTTCTCCGGATGGGGGCAGCGTAAGCGCTCTTGTGGCGGCACCGTAGGACTTTGAAGGTGGCCGTCGTAAGGGCGCTTTTTGTTTAGGCACCCGGGCTCGGGCGCATGCTATGAAGGGAGAGCACATGAAGAGTTTCGTTGCCGAGGATTCGTTTTGGGAGCTATTTCCGCAGGCGGCTGTCGGTGTTGCGGTCGTAAAGGGCATGAAGCCCGCGGCTCAGATTCCTCAAGAGGACGTTGATGCGATTGCCGCGTTGCTCGACCGCGCCAATATCGATGCGGAGCGTCACCTGACGAGTGATACCATCAGCGAGAATGCGCCGGTTAAGGCATGGCGCGAGGCATATCGCCTATTCAAGACCAAGAAGGGCGCGCGTTGCTCAATTGAGAACCTGCTCAAGCGCGTGCTCAAAGGAAAGCCGGTGGGCCACATTACGCCCGCGGTGGACATCTACAACACGGTGTCGCTGTCCTACGCGCTGCCCGTAGGCGGCGAGGATTTGCACGCGATTGAGGGAGACCTTTGCCTGAAGGTGACCGACGGTGGCGATTCATTTCTGCCGCTTGGCGAGGAGACAGATGACCCGACGCTGCCCGGCGAGCTCGCCTACATCGATGATGCGGGCGCCGTATGCCGCTGCTGGAACTGGCGCGATGGCGTTCGAACGGCGTTGTCCGATGATTCGGCCGATGCTTTCCTGGCGATTGAGTGCGTGGAGCCCGAGCGGATGGGGGATTGCCAGGCCGCGATCGATCGCTTAGCCGAGCTGCTCGAGCGCTATCTGGGAGCGACGGTTGTCGTTAAAACGCTTGTGACCCGCGACAATCCTTGCGTGGGGCTGTAGCGAAGTCTGCGGATCAAACTCGATGCCCCAAACCACCACAAAGGTGCCTGTCCCCTTTGTGGTGGTTTTTATGTTGATGGGTTAACAAATCGGATATTTGGGTACGGGTGTTGCCTTGTGCGGCTAAGATGTTTACCCGTTAGCATCATGTAAGCGAAAGGCGGTCGTCACCATGCAGCAGAACGACGAGACACGTTTTGAGGACTTTGTCGGACTGATCAGCGGCCTCTACAAGGAGATTCAGCGCATCAAGACGTCCGAAGGCGCAAGGCTCGGCCTTAAGGGCTCCGATGTCATGTGCCTGTACTATCTTGAGCGCAGCAAGGACGGCCTGACTGGCGCCGACCTCGCCCGCATGGCCGGCGTTACCCGTGCCGCCGTTTCGCGCACACTGGCTCATCTGGAGGAGGGCGGCTACGTCGAGGTTGACGACTCGGGTGATGCGGCCGTCAAGTACCGTGCTCCGGTGCGCCTGACTGCTCTGGGCGGCGAGAGCATGAGCGAGGCCGATCGCATCATTCGCGATGTGCTCGATACCACCGGCAAGGCCATGGGCGTGGAGCAGCGCGAGCAGATGTATGCGTCGCTGCGCACGATCCTCAGCACCCTGCGCGAGATTTAGAGCCGCGCTGGCACTATCTTTCAGCCAACAACTGCATCGTCCCGTTTGAGCGCGCACGCCGCGCCGGGACATTGTTGTCAAAATTCCCTGCGCGAGACCTGCGCAAGAAAGGATTCGCTATGTCCGTCCGCATTATTACCGATTCCGCCAGCGATATGTCTCCGGCGGAGCACCCCGCTCTGCGTGTTCTGCCGCTGTCCGTCACCTTTGGCACCGATGTGTACATGGATGGCATCGACATCGATCACCAGCGCTTTTACGAGATGCTCGTGGAGCGCGATGAGCTGCCCAAGACTGGCCAGGTCAACCCGTACGCGTTTTCTCAGGCTATCGCCGAGGTTCGTGAAGCCGGCGATGAGGCGGTGATTATTACCGTGGGCGCTAAGCTTTCGGGCACCAATCAGAGTGCCCGTACCGCACTTGCCGAGGCACCGGGCGGCGACGTGTTTATCGTGGACAGCAATAACGTGACCTTGGGCGAGCGCGTGCTGGTTGAGTATGCCCTGCGCCTGGTGGATGAGGGCCAGGGCGCGGCTCAGGTTGCGGCGGCTGTCGAGGCCGTGCGCGACCGCGTGGTCGTCATCGGCCTGCTCGAGACGTTGGAGTACCTGGTGCGCGGCGGTCGCCTGTCTGCTGCGGCCGGTGCCGTGGGTACGCTGCTCAACGTAAAGCCCGTGGTGGCTGCCGAGGACGGTCTCATCGTGCAGCTGGGCAAGGCGCGCGGTTCCAAGAACGGTCGCAACCTACTGAACCAGAAAGTCGAAAAGGCGGGCGGCGTCGACTTCTCCATGCCGCTGGCGCTGGGCTATACGGGTCTTTCGGATGCCGTGCTCAAGAAGTATATCGAGGACAGCGCGGCGTTGTGGGCTGGCCACACTGAGGGTGAGCTGCCCGTCCACACCATCGGTGCCACCATCGGCACCCACGTGGGCCCCGGCGCCGTCGCCGTAGCCTTCTTCCAGCCCGTCAACTAGCCCACCTGCCAAAACCACCACAAAGGGGACAGGCACCTTTGTGATGGTTTATGCTGGTTTCGGTTGAAAGGAGCATGCGATGGCGTCTGAGGGCTTTTTTGAGCGGGTGTACGAGGTAGTCGAGCAGATTCCCGAGGGGATGGCTGCCACCTACGGTCAGGTGGCGCTGCTCGCCGGTCGCCCACGAAGCGCGCGCTATGTGGGCTATGCGCTACACAGCAATCCGCGTCCTGGCCAGATTCCCTGTCATCGTGTGGTGTTTGCCGATGGTCGTATTTGCGAGGGCTTTGCTTTTGGCGGCCCCGATACTCAACGTGAGCTTTTGCTAGGGGAGGGTGTGACGTTTGCCGATCCCATGCACGTCGACTTGACCGCCTGTCGCTGGCCAGCAGGGCTCTAGCGGCTCTGCCGTGGCTAAAACCCCCACGAAGGTGCCTGTCCCCTTTGTGTTGGTTTTCCGTTGCAGGTTTACCGGGGCTAACTTATGGAGAACGTATGACGGCGCGGTTTGACGCTACAAAGTAAACCACGGTGAACTATATTGTTTTCAGCAACGGAGCAGGCAATAGGCGATGAAAAAGCCTGCCCTGTTGAGTTTGATTCGCATTCCTCCCCTCTGTGCGATTCAACGGTGTACTTCGGGAACAGGCCCGCTGGCAACTTACTGCCAGCGGGCCTGTTCCTGTTTGTCGGGGGAGTGCAACGGGCAGATCCGAACCGGTCGGGCACCAAAAAAGGGCGGACGCCGTAGCGCCCGCCCTAAAACAATCGACAGCTCAAGCCAGCAGATCGGTCTAGTACACCATGCCCATGGCGTCCTGAACCTCGGCCAGGGTCCGCTCGGCGATCTCGTTGGCGCGACGATTGCCCTCGTGCAGCACGTCCTTGACGTAATCCAGGTCGTTCTCGTAGCGCTGGCGACGCTCACGGATCGGGGCGAAGTACTCGTTGACGGCCTCGGTCACGTACTTCTTGAGCTGGCCGGAGCCGCCCATGCCGATCTCCTCGGCAATCTCGACTTCGGAACGGCCGGTGCAGATGGCGGCGGTCGAAAGCAGGCCGGACACGCCGGGGCGGTTCTCGGGATCAAACGTGATCATGCGCTCAGAGTCGGTCTGGCTCTTCTTGATGCGCTTGGCTGTCTCCTCGGCGGTCATCGAAATGTTGATGGCGTTGCCGTAGCTCTTGCTCATCTTGCGACCGTCCAGGCCCGGCAGTAGCGGGGTCTCGGACAGCAGCGCTTCGACCTCGGGGAACACTTTGCCGTAGCGGTTGTTAAAGCGGCGGGCGATGGTGCGGGTGAGCTCGATGTGCGGCAGCTGGTCGCGACCGACGGGCACCACATTGCCCTTGCAGAACAGGATGTCGCAGGCCTGGTGCACCGGGTAGGTGAGCAGAAGGCCGGTGAGCTCGTGGCCCGAGGCCTCCATCTCGGCCTTGACCGTGGGGTTGCGCGCCAGCTCGGCCTCGGAGACCAGCGACAGGAACGGCAGCATGAGCTGGTTGGCGGCGGGCACGGCGGAGTGCGCGTAGATCATGGTCTTGTCGGGGTCGATGCCGCAGGCAAGGTAGTCCATGACCATGTTGTACACGTTGTCCTGGATGTGCTCGGTCGTGTCGCGGTCGGTGATGACCTGGTAGTCGGCGATGAGTACGTTGGTCTTGGCACCCATGTTCTGCAGCTCCACACGGCCCTTGAGGGTGCCGAAGTAGTGACCCAGGTGCAGGCGGCCGGTGGGGCGGTCGCCGGTAAGCATGGTGAACTTCTCGGGCGTTTTTGCCAGGCCCTCGCGAATGGCGTTGCTCTTTTGCAGCGCGACTTCGTAGCTGTTCTCGTTTGGCATGATTGCTCCTAACGTATGTTCATTGGTCAAGATGATAACGCGTTTATTGGAGGGGCGGGTCGTAAGTAGGCGAGGGGCGGGAGATCGGCGGCATGTGCGATGGGCGCGGCATGGCTGCGCGTTTGGCCGGCGGCGCCTGGGCGCTTCCTCGGCAGCTTACCCTAGAGCTTGTGGTGGCGCTCTTCCTTACGTTCCTCGGCTGCCTGCTCCTCCTGCTTAAAGGCGGGGTCGTCGGGGGTGACGAGCTCATCCTCGTGTGTGCGCTTGTTGTAATGGTGGCGCAGCACGGGCTCAAACAGATGTAGATGCTTGGCAAAGGCCGCCGAACCAATGGCGAGCACGGTAAAGATGAGCACGCGCATGGGCACCTCGACCTGGTTAATCGCGGCGGCGCCGGCCGAAAGCATGATGCACCAGGCGTAGATGAGGAGCACTGCCTGTTTTTGGTTGTAGCCTTCTTGGATCAGGCGGTGGTGGATGTGGCCCTTGTCGGCCTGCCCGATGCTAATGTGGGCGCGCTTGCGGCGCACGATGGCGCTAAACGTGTCGATGATGGGCACGCCGGCAACGATGAGCGGGATGATAAGCGAGGTGAGCGCGGCGGTGCGGCTCACGTTGAGCAGCGAGATGGAGCCCAGTGCAAAGCCCAGAAGCAACGACCCCGAGTCGCCCAAGAAGATGCTTGCGGGGTTGAAGTTGTAGCGCAAAAAGGCCAGGCAAGCGCCAAAGAGCGCAATGGAGAGCGCGGCGGCGTCGATGCGGCCCGAGAGAACGGCCATCGAAAACATGGTGAACGACGCGATGCCGCAGATGCCCGTGGCCAAGCCGTCGAGGCCGTCGATGAGGTTAATGATGTTGGTGAATGCCACCAGATAGATCACGGTGATGGGGTAGGCGAGCCATCCGAGCATGATCTCGCCGGGGGCAAACGGGTTGACGATGACGCCGATCCGCAGGCCGCCGATACAGGCGATAAGCGCGGCGAGGACCTGTCCGGCTAGCTTTTGCTTGGGCTTGAGCTGGAAGACGTCGTCGATAGCGCCGGTCGCAAAGATGACGGTAAAGGAGAGCGCCAGCATGGGATAGCTAATGTGAAGGCGCGGGTGCGGCACCAGGACGGGCGGCCAGCCTAGGTGCCAGGTGCCTAGGATTTGCACAATACAGGCAACGACCAGGCCCAAAAACACCGCCGTTCCGCCCAAACGCGGGATGGGCTTGGTGTTGATGCGGCGCTTAGAAGGATAGGCGACGGCGAGAGCTTAATTGCCAAGCGCTTGACCGGGGGCACCGTGAGGAAGGTCGTGATAAAGGCCGCCGCTGCCACGCATAGATACGGTATGTAGCTCGGGGATGAAGCCATGAATCTAAAAACCGCCAAGCGTCGAAGGAAAAGGTCAAAGGTTGCTAAGCGCAAAGGGCATAGCCGAACCATGATACTCGACCAAGGGGGGTGCATGGAATTGCACGCAGCGATAATCACGCGCTTACCAGATATTGGGATGTTGTCGATGGATTGTCGGGATACCGGCGGGGATCCATATGGGCTGTAATGGTGGTTTTCGGCAAATAAAAACCACCCCCCACGTTACGAAAATGAACCCACCTAAAACAGGTGGGTGCCCTCATCGACTGTTCCAGCGTCCTTAACAACGAAGGATACCTGTACTAGGTACGACTGTGTGGGCTCCCTAAATAAACGCGACGGTTCACCCAGTTGCTCCGCGGGGGGCGGAATACCTACATCATAAAGCGGCACTTTATCGATTCCAGTCTTGACATTACAAAAATCGTGTCGGACGATTACGGCGCCTTGGGCTCGAGCCGTCTGTGCGGTTGGTCCCTTTACGTTTGAGCTGCTGAATCGTTGTTTTGGAGCATGTTTTTATGCCGACGCCGTTGACCGAACTTTTTTCGCCCGCCTGCCATTTGTGTCCGCGCCGTTGCGGTGCGGTGCGCGACGAGGGTGCGCACGGCGTATGCGGTGCCGATGACACGCTCAAGGTGGCCCGCGCGGCGCTCCATATGTGGGAGGAGCCGCCTATCTCGGGCGAGGCCGGTTCGGGCACGATCTTCTTTAGCGGCTGCTCGCTCAAATGTATCTATTGCCAGAACCACGAGATCTCGACGGGCAATTTCGGGCTTGAGATTTCGCCCGAGCGCCTGGTCGAGATTATGCTGGAGC
>URZJ01000057.1 GCA_900552395.1 uncultured Collinsella sp.
ATAGAGCTTGGGATGACTGCGACTGCTCTCGATCGCCGCCGTCATGATGCCCTCGTCGTCTCCATCAACGATGATGCCGTCGAGGTCATCGATCTGCGCGGACTGATAAAAACTGGTTTTGTTGAACTTTCCCTGGTCAACCATCATGTAGCCCTGGTTTGAGTTGGTAAGGTACATATGCTTGATCATGGCCGAGAAGTCGTGCTCGACGGTAAAACCGTGGTCGGGGTGGAATCCGTCGGCACTGACAAACGCCTTGTCGGCATGTAGTTTGCTCATGCAGTCGAGCGTTAGTGCGCCCGCGAGATAGAGGTGGCCCTTGCGCACGGAGCCGCCCAGCAGCACTACCGAAGCATTGGGGAGATTGAAGCTGGCGTAGTTCGCGATTGCAAGATCGCCGGTGATAATGGTGATCTCACGCTTGTCCATGAGGGCCTTAGCGAAGTAAAAGCCTGTGGTGCCGATATCAATTACCAGAACATCGCCATCATCAACAAGAGTTGCTGCGGTTGCGGCGATGGCCTCCTTGGCCTCGACTTGGACATTGATGCGCTCCTCGGGATACGAGATTGCGTTGGAGCGAGAAAGCGATACCGCTCCGCCGCGTACGCGACGCAGCTTGCCTTCGGATTCCAACGAGATGAGGTCGTGTCGTGCGGTGACTTCCGAAACCGAAAAACGGCGAACGATGTCGGATACCGAGATATTTGGCTTTTCGGCCAGCCAATTCATGATAAATCGCTGACGCTCGGCCGGTGAAAGGTCTGAAGTAGATGCCATATGCCGCTCCTTTTGAACAAAAGGTAAAAAGATGCGCCTTTCGTAATCGAAATATAACGTATCGATATGAAAAGAACAAGGCAAATTCGAATGAATCAAAAGAACGGAATGGCATGTCATAAATGCATGCGTAGCAGATAGTTCGCACGTAAACGGGCTATAAAGAGTCTCATTCTGAAGGTGCCGCCCAAAAGAAGTACGTTCACGCCCGATATTCGACCGTTCACGGAAAGCTGACAATTGAGCTTTCGATAGCTTTTGAAATGGATTTATAAAAGAAAACCGAAAAGCTTTTGAAACAAAGAAGAAGGCTTTCGATAGCAATAGTGTTAGATGAGAAAGGACCGAACATGGCGATCAAGGTGTTTGCCGACGGCGCTAACCTCGAGGGCATGCTTGACATGCATGACAATGGCAACGTTCAGGGCTTCACGACCAATCCTTCCCTTATGAAGGCCGGCGGCGTGACCGACTACCGCGCTTTTGCCAAGACGGTTCTTGAGCACATTACTGATGTGTCGGTCTCTTTTGAGGTATTCGCCGACGACGAGGCGGGTATGGAAGCCGAGGCTCGCGAGATCGCAACCTGGGCAGACAACGTCTACGTTAAGATCCCGGCGCTCAACACCAAGGGCGAGTCCACTGCCGCGCTGGTCAAGCGCCTTTCTGCCGACGGCATCAAGGTGAATGTCACCACTATCTTTACGCCCGAGCAGGTCGACGAGTTTGTCGATGCCGTTTCTGCTGAGACCCCCTCTATTCTGTCCATCTTTGCCGGTCGCATTGCCGATACCGGCGTCGATCCGCTGCCCCTCATGGCGGAGTCCGTAAAGAAGGCTGCCGTTAAGCCTGCTGCCGAGGTTCTCTGGGCGTCTACGCGCGAGGTCCTCAATATCTTCCAGGCGGAGTCCGTTGGATGCCAGATCATTACGGTCCCCAATGCCCTTCTTGCCAAACGCAAGAATTTCGGGAAAGATTTGCTTGAGTACTCGCTTGATACGGTCAAGGGCTTTGCCCGCGACATTCAGGCGCTTGGTTTTCACATCCTGCCCGAGGAGTAGGGGACGAGTATGCTGACCGATCTTCTTAAGCCCGAGCTTGTTGCCTGCCACGTCGAGGCCTCCGACTGGGAGGAAGCGATCAGGGCATGCGGTAAGTTGCTCGTAGACGCTGGCAAATGCGACCAGAGCTATGTTGACGCCATGATTTCATCGGTTCACAAATTCGGCCCCTATATGGTCTTGGAAGAGGGCATCGCCATGCCCCACGCTCAAGCAGATGGCAATGTGAGCGAAGCGGGAATCTGTATCGTCACGCTTGACCCAGCCGTTGCGTTTGGACACGAGGATTTCGATCCGGTTCACGTGCTCGTGGGTATTTGCGCACCCGACCCCAAGGCTCATCTTGGCTGCTTGGCGGAGCTTTCGCAGATGTTTGAGGACGAGGACTGCGTTGCCAAGCTCAGCGCATGCGATACGCCCGAGCAGGTTTTGGAGACCATGCGTTCATTCTTTTAGGCCTTAATGGCACGGCGATGCGTCGCCGCTTTTGGATAGACGGAAAACCGTCACGTGTAGGAGAGGAAGGTTGCCATGCATATCATCACCGTATGCGGAAACGGCATCGGGTCCAGCCTGATGCTCGCTGGCAAAGTCGAGGAGCTTTGCGAGGAGGAGGGCATCAAGGCCGACGTTGAGTCTATGGACCTGAACGGTGCTTCTTCCGCAAATCCGGATCTGTTCATCACCGTTAAGGAACTCGCCCCCGAGCTCCACGGCAACGTTGTGATTGTTCGCAGCTATGTGAACAAGAAGAAGATCCGCGAAGACGCCCTCGAGGCAATCAAGGCGGCCGCCGCTAACGCCTAAAGCGGCACAAAAAAAGGGCGGTTCCCTGTGGAAGAGGGAAACGCGCCCACGTTAGAGAGAAAGGAAGCGCAGATGCAAGCCATCCTTCCCATACTTGAGTTTATCCAATCGATTCTGACCAAGCCAGCGTGGATTATGGGTCTATTTGCCTTTGTGGGCCTTGTCGCGCTTAAGCGTCCTGCCCACAAGGTGATGACGGGCACCCTGAAGCCCATTCTTGGTTACATCATGCTGTCCGCCGGCGCCGCTGTTGTTCAGGAGAACCTTGCTCCGCTGGGTACCTTCATCGAGACCGGTTTCCACATCACCGGCGTCGTGCCCAACAACGAGGTCGTCGTTTCGATGGCTCAGAGCGTGCTCGGCGTTCAGACCATGATGATCCTGATTCTCGGCTATGTCGTGAACATTATCATTGCCCGCTTTACCAAGTTTAAGTACATCTTCCTGACGGGCCATCACAGCATGTTTATGGCCTGCCTGCTGTCTGCCGTTCTGCAGGCATCTGGCTTCCAGGATGTCCAGCTTGTCATCGTGGGCGGCATGTTCCTGGGCCTCGTGAGCGCTATGCTTCCCGCCGTTGGTCAGCGTTTCACCGAGAAGGTTACCGATGGCGATGAAATCGCCATGGGCCACTTCGGTTCACTCGCCTATTACATCTCCGCTGCAGTCGGTACGCTTTTTGCTAAGGACGCCGAGGAGAACAGCACCGAGAAGATCGAGGTTCCCGAGAAGTTCGCCTTCCTGCGCGACACTACCATCTCCACGGCTCTTACCATGGCCTTCTTCTACCTGGTTACCGCTTTCGCCGCTTACATCGCAGACCCTGCGGTCGTTACCAAGACCGCTGGCGGCGACAACGTGATTGTCTATGCCCTGACCTGCGCTCTGTCTTTCGCCGTTGGTGTCACCATCGTCTATAACGGCGTTCGTATGATCCTTGCCGACCTGGTCCCGGCTTTCCAGGGCATCTCCAACAAGCTGATCCCCGGTGCCATCCCCGCCGTCGACTGCGCCGTCTTCTTCCCCTATGCTCCCACCGCCGTCATCCTCGGCTTTGTCGCTTCCTTTATCGGTGGCGTGGTCGGTATGTTCATCGTGGGCGCTACCCTGGGCATCTTCATCATCCCGGGCATGGTTCCCCACTTCTTCTGCGGTGCTACCGCGGGCATCTACGGCAATGCTACCGGCGGTCGCAAGGGCGCAGCTCTTGGCGCTTTCGTCAACGGCCTGCTCATCACCTTTGCCCCGGCCCTGCTCCTGCCCGTTCTTGACGTCTTTGGCTTCAAGAACACTACGTTCGGCGACTTCGATTTCTCCGTCATTGGTATTACGCTTAGCCGCGCTGCCGAGGCCTTCGGTACCACCGGTGTCTACGCGATTCTCTCTGTCCTTCTGGTCGTTGCCTTCGTCCCCAACTTCATCCACACCAAGGGTGCTGTGATCAATCACGTTGAGGAAGAGTAATCCAGGCATACGTTAAGCCCTAATCGGGCGGAGCTCCGATAACCGGCTCCTACACGGAAGCGGTGACGTCTCAATCGAGGCGTCACCGCTTTTTGCTTTGGAGCGATTGTGAATATGAGCCGGCGAGGCGCTGCTTCTGTTCCGTGAACGGAATCAAACGCAATGATCGGCAAAAACGTTTTGCCGCTGGGGCGTCGATATAAAAATGGTAAATCTGCAAAACCGTTCGCCGAGAAGATGAAAACCCGCAGCTCACGCCTTGATAAACGTAGATAAAGTGTTTAGCAGTTTATCGGCCGTATGCTAACGAAAGGAATCAGGCAGATGGCAATCAAGGTGTTCGCTGACGGTGCAAACCTCGAGGGCATGCTCGACATGTACGAGAACGGCAACGTTCAGGGTTTCACGACCAACCCGTCCCTTATGAAGAAGGGCGGCGTGACGGATTACCGCGCGTTTGCCAAGGAGGTCCTGGCCCACATCACCGATGTGCCCGTCTCGTTTGAGGTCTTTGCCGACGACGTCGAGACCATGGAGGTCGAGGCCCGCGAGATCGCTACCTGGGCCGAGAACGTCTACGTCAAGATTCCGTGCGTGACTACCAAGGGCGAGTCCACCGCCGAGCTGGTGCGCAAGCTTTCGGCCGATGGCATCAAGGTCAACGTCACCACCATCTTTACGCCTACGCAGGTCGACGAGATGGTCGAGGCCGTTGATGCCGAGACGCCATCCATCATCTCGCTCTTTGCCGGCCGTATCGCTGACACCGGCGTCGATCCCATTCCGTTTATGACGGAGTCGGTGAAGAAGGCCGCCGCCAAGCCCAACTGCGAGGTCCTGTGGGCGTCCACGCGTGAGCTTATCAATATTTACCAGGCGGAAGGATGCGGTTGCCAGATCATCACGGTGCCAAACAGCATCCTGGCCAAGCGTAAGAACATCGGCCGTGACCCGTATGAGGTCTCGCTCGATACCGTGCGCGGTTTTGCCAAGGATATCGCCTCGCTCGGTTTCCATATCCTGCCGTAACGCGAACGCTGGCTACATCGCGGGTTGTTCGCCCCGGCCTTTCCTTTCCCTATCGCTCACGCGCTTCGCGAGGGTCGCGCTAGGCAAAGGAAAGGCCGGGGCTGCCGACACGAACTTGCCGGTAGGTTGGTGATAGGCTTCCATATCCTGCCGTGGACAAAGGTACCCCCGCCTGCGCCGTGCAAAATTGAGAGTATTCAGCAAGGTAAAGGCTTTTACCAGCTGGGTGAAGCATGGAACAGCCCCCGTTTTGGCTCTGATGACGCTAAAACGGGGGCTGTTTCTTGCTTTTTCGTCTCTGAGGGGCATCCGGAACGGTGGAATATGCAGAATACTCGCGATTTTGCACGTCGCGAGAGGGGGGACCCTTGCTTTGGCGGTTTACTTCCTCTGCACCATGGTGAGGGAGATCTTCTTGCGGTCGCGATCGACCTTTTCAACCCACACCTTGACCGTGTCACCGACGCACACCACATCGTTGGGGTGCTTGACGAAGCGGTTGGCCAGCTTGGAGATGTGCACGAGGCCGTCCTGGTGCACGCCCACGTCGACGAAGGCGCCAAAGTCGACGACGTTGCGCACCGTGCCCTTGAGTTCCATGCCGGGCTCCAGATCGTCGATGGAAAGCGCCGAGCGGCTAAAGACCACCTCGGGCGCGTCGTCGCGCGGGTCGCGACCGGGCTTCTTGAGCTCGTTGACGATGTCGATGAGCGTGAGGGTGCCGCAGTCCAGGTCGCTTGCCAGCGCCGAGATGCTGCCCAGGCGGCGCTCGATATCGGGCACGCCGCCGCGGCTGAGCTCGCTTGCCGCAACGCCGGCGCGCTCCAGGACGGCCGTGGCCACCTCGTAGCTTTCGGGGTGGACGCTTGTCGCGTCGAGCGGGTTCTTGCCGCCGCTGATGCGCAGGAAACCTGCGGCGTTGAGGTACGCCTTGGGTCCCAGCTTGGGGACCTTCTTGAGCTGGCGGCGATCGGTAAAGGCGCCGTTTTCCTCGCGGTAGGCCACGATGTTTTTGGCTACGCTCGGCGTAATGCCCGACACGTAGCCCAGCAGGCTTGCGCTCGCGGTGTTGACGTCGACGCCCACACGGTTGACGACGTCTTCCACCACGTGGCCCAGGGTGCGCGAAAGCTCGGCCTGGTCAAGGTCGTGCTGGTACTGGCCAACGCCGATGGACTGGGGCGGAATCTTGACGAGCTCTGCCAGCGGGTCTTGCAGACGGCGGCCCAGGCTCATGGCGCCACGTACGGTGACATCCAGATCGGGATACTCCTGGCTCGCGAGCTCGGAGGCGGAGTACACCGACGCGCCGGCCTCGTTGACGATGGTGTAGCGAAGCCTGGGTGCCTGCTCGGTAATGAACTCCGAGACGACTTCCTCGGTCTCGCGGCTGGCGGTGCCGTTGCCGATGACGATGGTGTTGACGCCGTCCTTCTTGACGAGGCGGGCGAGCTCGCGCTTGGTGCCGGCGACGTCGTGGCGCGGCTTGGTGGGATAGACCACGCCGTGGTCGAGTAGCTTGCCGGTCTCGTCCATGACGGCGACCTTGCAGCCGGTGCGGTAGCCCGGATCGAGCGCGAGCACGCGGGCGCCGCGCACGGGGCGCGCCGAGAGCAGGCCTTCGAGATTCTTGGCAAAGACGTTGATGGCCTCGGTCTGGGCGCGAACGGTGAGTTTGGCGCGGGCCTCGCGCTCCAGCGAGGGGGCCATGAGGCGCTTGTAACCGTCAGCGATGGCGGCATTAAAGACGGGAGCAAACACGCCCTGGCGACGGGGCCAGCGGCTGCCGAGGCGTGCCGTAGCGGCAGCGCCGTCGATGTTCACGCGCACGCGGAGCTTGCCCTCACGCTCACCGCGGTCGATAGCCAGCACGCGGTGGTTGGGTATACGGCGCAACGGCTCGTCAAAGTTGTAGTAGGGCTCGTAGGGGGTCTTCTCGGCGGGGTCGGTGGCCTCGACGACGATGTCGGCGGTGTTTTGCGTAAAGGCGCGCAGGTCGGCGACGTTCTCGGGATCTTCGGCCACCGTCTCGGCCACGATGTCGGCGGCGCCGGCGAGCGCCTTCTCGGGCGTGTCGAAGCCGGCCTCCTCGTTGACGTAGTCCGCGGCGGCGTCGAGCGCGCTGCCCTTGGCCGAAGCCTGCATGATGATCATGTTGGCGAGTGGCTCCAGGCCGGCCTCGCGGGCCTTCTGCGCGCGGGTCATGCGCTTTTTGCGGTAGGGCTTGTAGAGGTCCTCGACACGCTGGAGCTGCGTGGCCTCGCGAATCTGCTGCTCGAGTTCGGGCGTGAGCTTGCCCTGGGCGTCGATGAGCAGAATGACGTCCTCTTTACGCTGCTCAAGATTGCGCAGGTATGACAGGCGCTCGTCGAGGGCGCGCAGGGCGACGTCATCCATGCCGCCCGTGGCCTCCTTGCGGTAGCGCGAGATAAAGGGGATGGTGTTGCCCTCGTCGATGAGCTTGACAGCCGCCTCGACGTTGGCGGCCTTAAGGTTGAGCTCGCGGGCGAGCTGGGCGATAAGATCCATGGGACTCCTTGCGTTTAAGGTGCGTTTGCAGCACAGGGCTACCAAGGATACCACCTGCCACTTCGCCCAAAAAAGACTGTTTTGGCGCGGAACCACGAAAGCGGCCTATCTACTACGTTTGAACCGTGTGGGTCGACCATCCCCCGGTTTTCCGAAAATGCGCAACTCGTCTACCTGCGGTTTTTATTCCGCGAAATTTGGCATGGTTGAGGGCGATCGGTTAAACGTAGTAGATAGGCACATTTCGTGGCGAACGAACCAAGCTGAGGCGCAAAAAGGCCCCCCGCCTCAGAAAAATCGTCAGCGAAGTAGCAAAATGCTCCGCGGGCAGGAGGCTGCTCGCGGGGCAAAGAAGAGGGGCTTATTTGTGGCGGACCGAGGGACTCGGCATGGGGTTTCTGCCGCGGCCGCTCTTAAGGCATTACAGCTCGACGAGCTGGCCGGTCTCGGCGGCCTCCTTGATGGCGTTGAGAAGCGTGAGCGTCTTGACGTTATCGGCGGGGGTTACGACGGGCTCAACTTCGCGGCGGACGACCTTCACAAAGTGCTTGAGCTGCATCTTGTGCGGCAGCGCCGGGTCGACGGCCGGAATCTCCATCTGCAGCGGCTTGTGCCAGTTGGAGGCGCCGTCGTAGGAGAACTGATGCAGGCGGGGCAGCGAAAGGGCACCCAAGGTTCCGCCGATAAAGTAGGCGTCGGCGTCGAAGGGGCGGTACTGCGGATCCTCGCGAGCGGTGGCCTCCCAGTTCCAGGGGCTGGCGGTGGCGTCGGAGATGGTCATGCTCGCAAGCGCGCCATCGGCAAAACGGACGTTGACCACGGCGGAGTCCTCGGTCTCAAAACCGCGGGCGGCGCTGGACTGCATGCCCTGGACGGCGACGGGCTCGCCCAGCAGGTAGCGGAGCAGGTCCACGTCGTGAACCAGGTTGACCAAGATCGGTCCGGCACCCTTCTTGCGGCGCCACTCGACATCGAAGTACTCGTCGTTCTTATAGATCATGTAGTGGAAGCTCGACACGGTGAGCTTGCCCAGCTCGCCGGACTCGATGATCTCCTTGGCCTTGTTGACGAAGGGGTTGTGGCGACGGTGCTGACCCACGAGCACGGGCACGCCGGCGGTCTCGGCCTCGGCGGCGAAGGCCTGGGCATCCTCGAGGTCGTTGGAGATCGGCTTTTCGACCAGCGGCACGATGTTGCGCTTCACGGCCTCGCGGGCAACGCCCAGATGCAGGTCGTTGGGCGTGGCGATAATGACGGCCTCGGGCTTGACCTCGTCCATCATCTGGGCGGGATCGGTGAAGAACGGCACGCCGGCGGCCTCGGCCGTGGCGCGGGCGCCCTCAAAGGCGTCGGCGATGGCGACGAGCTCGGCCTCGGGCTCCTCGGTGACAAAGCGGATGTGGTTGCGGCCCATGGCGCCGGCGCCGATGACGGCAATGCGGACGGGGTTGAGCTCAGACATTTCGACTCCTTAATACTGGTGGCGGTGGAATGCGACAAAGGGACTGTCCCTTTGTCGCATCGGTAAAACTAGGCGGACTTCTTCTTGCTGTCGGAGACCATCATGTAGACGGTGAGTACGACGGCGATGGCGGCAATCACGATGGCGCCGTAGAAGGACTGCTGGTAGGCGGCGCTGCCGGCCTCGGCGTGATACAGCACAGCGGTGATGGGCTGGCTGATCCAGGTGGAAGCGGCATAGCCCAAGAACATGATGCCGTAGTTGACGCCGATGTTGCTGGTACCAAAGGCGCCACCGGTGAGCGGCGGGTAGATGACGAGCAGGGCGCCAAAGCTAAAGCCGAGCAGGGCGAGCGCAACAAAGAACATGCTCTGCGTAAAGCTCATCGACATGATGACGAGCGCGACGATGGTGACGACAAGGCTGATGAGCAGCGACTTGTAGGCGCCGAGCTTGTCGATGATCTGGCCGAAGGACAGGCGGCCGACCAGGTTGGCGCAGGTGTTGACGGAGACGACCACGCCGCCGAGGGCGACGGCCGCAGCGCTCGTGGGGTCGGCGAAGAGCTGGACGGCGGCGATGGAGGCAACCTTGCCCACGAGCAGGGTGCCTGCAGTGGCAGCAAAGGCGAAGGTGACGATGAGGACCCAAAAGCGCGGGGTTTTGACCATCTCGCCCGGGGTGAGGTCGCCGAAGGTGCCGGCGTGTGCGCCGCCCTTGGGGGCCTCGAAGCCCTCGGGCAGCCAACCGGCCTCGGGGGCCTTCAGGAACAGGGCGGAGGCGGCGATCATCGCAAAGAAGATGACGCCGAGTGCCTTGAGGGCGCCAAAGATGCCCAGGCTCGGGATGAGCAGCGAGGCGAGCACCGGGGACAGCACGGCGGGG